>NZ_RZPF01001104.1:0-1273 GCF_004022735.1 Mesorhizobium sp. M7A.F.Ca.AU.001.01.1.1 | reverse complement strand
CTTCCCTACTCCCCTACTCCCCTACTCCCCTACTCCCTTACTAAGCTGCCAGATCGCGCAGCACGTATTGCAGGATGCCGCCGTTCTTGAAGTAGTCGAGCTCATCCAGCGTATCGATGCGGCAGATGATCGGCACGTTCTTCACCGTGCCGTCGCCATAGGTGATTTTGGCGATCATCGTCTGGCGCGGCTTGATGGTGCTCAGTCCGTCGATCTCGACCAGCTCGTCTCCCTTGAGGTTGAGCGATGCCCATGAGGTGCCTTCCTCGAAGACGAAGGGGATAACGCCCATGCCGACCAGGTTCGAGCGATGGATGCGCTCGAAGGACTGGGCGATGACCGCGCGGACACCGAGCAGATTGGTTCCCTTGGCCGCCCAGTCGCGCGACGAGCCGTTGCCGTATTCGACGCCGGCGAAGACGACCAGCGGCACGCCTTCCCTTTTGTACTCCATCGCCGCGTCGTAGATCGATTCCTCTTCCTTCGACGGGTAGTGAATGGTGTAGCCGCCCTCGCGGCCGTTCTCGCCCAGCATGTGGTTGCGGATGCGGATGTTGGCGAAGGTGCCGCGCATCATCACCTCGTGATTGCCGCGCCGCGTGCCGTACTGGTTGAAGTCGGCGACACCGACGCCGTGGTCGGTGAGATATTTTCCGGCCGGCGACGCTGCCTTGATCGATCCGGCCGGCGAGATGTGATCGGTGGTGATCTTGTCGCCGAACAGGCCGAGCACGCGGGCGCCCTTGATGTCGCCGATCTTGCCGAAACCTGATGTCATGCCGGCGAAATAGGGCGGGTTCTGCACATAGGTCGAGTTGTCGTCCCAGGCATAGGTCTGGCCTTCCGGCGCCTTGACGTTCTGCCAGTACTCGTCGCCCTTGAAGACGTCGGCATACTTGCGGGCGAACAGCTCGCGGGTGACGTTCTTCTCGATGAACTCCTGGATTTCGGCCGAGCTCGGCCAGATGTCCTTGAGGTAGACCGGCTCGCCGTTCTTGTCCTCGCCGAGCGGCTCTGTCGTGAGGTCCTTGGTGACAGTTCCGGCCAGCGCGTGCGCGACGACCAGCGGCGGCGAGGCCAGATAGTTGGCCTGCACGTCAGGCGAGACACGGCCTTCGAAGTTGCGATTGCCGGACAGGACCGCGGCGGCGATCAGGCCCTTGTCGTTGATGGTTTTGGAGATCGGCGCCGGCAGCGGGCCGGAATTGCCGATACAGGTGGTGCAGCCGAAGCCGACCAGGTTGAAGCCGATCTGGTCGAGCTCCTTCTGCAG
>NZ_RZPF01001103.1:0-1277 GCF_004022735.1 Mesorhizobium sp. M7A.F.Ca.AU.001.01.1.1 | reverse complement strand
CCTAATAGATGTAAAAACCGCCGCGAAGATTGGGGCCGAGCACGGTCTCGAAGGATTGCTCGGTGGAGATGCCGCCGAAATGCAGGATCAGGCCGCAGCCCTCTGCCAGATCGTTCACCGCCTGCTGGTCTTCGAGATCGGCGATGGCGAAGCTTGCGTTTGGCGGCAACGGGATCGGCAAGGGCACGACATCGGTCAGCCGCAAGGTCCAGCCGAGCGCCGCCAGCCTGGCCGAGAGCAGCCGTCCGATCGTGCCGGAGGCTCCGGTCAACAGCACCGGTTTTTGGGGGATCATCACGCCCTGTCCTTTCACTGAGACCGCGGACATGTTCGCGCGGCGCTGATAAGGCGAATGAAGATTGGTCGTGTCCAACGCGTCGCAAATGTCATCATATCACCGTATAAATAATGGGTTGCCAAGGACAGAGGTTCGTTTATTGCTTGATGGCGATGAAACGTTCCTTTGGCCTTCCCCCGCAGATCAGCCGCACGGCGCAGGTTGCCGACTGGTTTGCGCGCGAAATACGCGCCGGCCATATGACCAGCGGCGAGAAACTGCCGACCGAACAGGAACTGATCGCGCAATTCGGGGTCAGCCGCACGGTGATCCGGGAAGCCATGGCTTCCCTTCGATCGGAGGGCCTTGTCGTCAGCCGCCAGGGCTCCGGCGTGTTCGTCGCCGACCATGAGGCCAACACCACATTCCGCATCGTTTCCGACGAGCTGCACTCGCTGACGGAAGTCCAGAACGTGCTGCAGCTTCGGCTCGCGGTGGAACAAGAAGCCGCCGGCATCGCCGCCGAGAAGCGCGGCGACGACGACCTTGCCCGCATGCGCGACTGCCTCGACGCCATCGACGCCTCGATCGCGGCGGGCGAGAGCGCGATCGAGCCCGACTTTGCCTTCCACCGAGCGATCGCCTCGGCCACCGGCAATCCCTATTTCGAACGCTTTATGCACTTTCTCGGACCTGTCCTCATTCCACGCCAGCTGATGCGCCCGCGCGACGAAACGCCGGAGCAGCGGCGGCACTATCTGGAGCAGGTCCAGATGGAGCACCGCCGCATCTATCAGGCCATCGAGCGGCAGAATGTCGAAGCCGCCCGCTTCACCTTGCGCGAGCATCTGGAGGCGGGGCGCGAGCGTTACCGCCGCATGGTCGATGGTCACGCCAGATCGTAGCAAGCCGTCAGTTCCGGTCTTCGATCCGCTCCCGCAAATCATCCCGTGCTACGCCAGCTCCGCGACCGGCATTTTGCAGGAGTGCATGAGAGCCG
>NZ_RZPF01001102.1:0-1280 GCF_004022735.1 Mesorhizobium sp. M7A.F.Ca.AU.001.01.1.1 | reverse complement strand
TCTCCGCAGACGGTCATCCCGTCGGCGGTTCGCTGGGCGCTCCGATGGAAAACAGCAGCGATCCGCCGACGGGATGACCGTCTGCGGAGATGACGCGCCAGCTCAAGACATGCGTGCCCGACTTGAGCGGCTGCGGATTGTCGATCTCGACGGTCTGGTCGCTGAGACGAAAGGCGGTCAGTGGAACCGGCTTGCCGTCGGGCTTCACCAGCGTCAGCACCAGAGGCGAGACCGGCTCGCTGAAGGTCAGCGAGAACTGCGCCGGTCCCTGTGCCAGCACCGCGCCGTCGGCCGGGTCGGTCTTGATCAGCGCGGCATGGGCAAAGGCCTGATCTGACACGGCAAGGCTGGCAAGAAACACGATCACAGCCAACAGGCCGACGGCAAGCCGGCCGGTGCGTTTGCCGGTCATGCAAGCCGTTTGCAGGAGGGAGGTCGTGCTCATGTCACCGCCACGAAACAAGAGCGGCGCACTCGAAAGAGCGCGCCGCCTGGGAGATCATTTCTTCGGCAGCAGCTTGATGCCGGGTGCCGGGCTTTCCAGTGCGTCTTCATCCTGCCCTGCCGCTGGAATCTCGATCCAGCGATCGGCTGCACCGTCGCATTCCTGCACGACCGGGAAATAGAGTTTTTGGCCGACGGGGAGATCCGCCGTCAGCGTCGCGCGGAAAACGAACTCGTCATAGAATTCATCGGGCAGGTTGCCGCCGCTCCAGTCGACCTCCTTGACCCCATCGGTCACCGCCTGACCGTAGAGCTGGTAGGATTTCTCGTACTTGCCCTTCTTGGTCTGCAGCGTCCAGCCGGGCTTCGGCATCGGCTTGATCGCGATCACCCCTTCCGGAATCTGCACGCGCACGGCGGTCGTCGCCTTGCCGTCGCAGCCATGCGGCACGCGCAAAACGGCCTTGTAGGTCGAGCCGACCGCCGCCTCCTGGGTTTCGAACGTGATATGCGCGAAGGCGGCGCTGGTTCCGAGCGCGAGAAGTGCGCCGGCCGACAAAAGATATTTGTTCATGATGGTCCCTCGGATTTTCAAGATTTGTCGAGCTGGCGCGGTCAATTGGCGTGATCGTCCACGGCGCCGCCGCCCATGCCTTCGACGGCGAAATCGACGCTGACGGCGCCGGCCTTTTCGAAGGTCAGGGTGGCGGAGAACTTTTCGCCCTGTTTGGGTTGCCGCTTCAGGCCCATGAACATCAAATGATAGCCGCCAGGTGCAAGGGCTACCTTGCCGCCGGCCGGAATTTCCAGGCCGCCGGCAACCGGCCGCATGGTCA
>NZ_RZPF01001101.1:0-1291 GCF_004022735.1 Mesorhizobium sp. M7A.F.Ca.AU.001.01.1.1 | reverse complement strand
TTTTGGAAAAGGAAGGCCGAAGAGCGCGGTTACAGCCGCGCAGAATATAATTTGGGAGTGAATTTCCTAGAGGGGACACTCACCGCCACGAACTACACCGAAGCCATCGCGTGGTTCAGGCGGGCTGCGGAACATGGCGACGTGTTGGCCAATCACAATCTTGGCCTATTGCTTTTGACAGGACGCGGAACTCCCAGTTCACCGCCAAATCTGAGAATTGAAGTCGACAAGGTACAGGCGCTGAAGTCGATTGCGTTCTCCGCCGAGAGTGGATTTGCGGACTCTCAAGCGGCTCTTGCTGCCATGTATTTCGAGGGGAACGGCGTAACGCAGAGCTATTCTGAAGCGGCCAGATGGTACCTATTGGCCGCGGAGCAGGGCTCAGCGTATGCACAAACGATGCTGTCCGCCATGTACCTTACTGGGCATGGTGTAACCGCCAACCAAGACACTGCCGTGAAATGGCTGAAGAAAGCGGCAGCAAACGGGAATGCTGCGGCTCAGGAACAGTTGGGCCAGAGTTATGGCGGCGGATTCTACGGACTGCCGCAGGATTTCATGCAAGCGATCGAGTGGACGACAAAGGCGGCGGACCAAGGAAACGCGGAAGCACAAAACACTCTTGGAGTAGCCTATCTTAAAGGTCTTGGAGTGCCGTCCGAGCGAGAGGTGGCTCATGATTGGTTTAAAAGGGCCGCCGCACAAGGTAATGCTCATGCAATTTACAACATAGACAAATATTTTAATAAAGATAAGGTTTTTACAGGGCAATGACCCGATTTCTATTTGGCCGGGCTGGGCTTCACCAAGGCTCGGCTTCATCAGTGCTCATTGGCGCGCCTTAATTTCCTTCGCGAACGGTGATGGGCCGGACCGACAGACCTCAAAAGACCGTAGTGTCTGCTTATTGATCGTCCCAGCGCGAACCATGTCACTGACCGCGCTATGGTCCTCAAAGGCGTCGCTCTGAAATTCCCGCTTGGTCGTCATGACCAACCTCCAAGCTACATTCCGCCAATTCAGCTAGACGCCGTCCAGGCCGCCATAGGATCTGACCAATCCGGCCATGTCGGGCGACCGGTGGTCCTCGTGTTCGAGCCCTTGCGCAACGCCGACGCGATCGGCGACCGGCCGGTTCTGGCTGACCTTCCACTTGCCGTGGATTTCGCTGATCTCGATTTCCAGCCCGATAATGCCCTTGATCTGCGACTGGATGAAGGGCTCCGGCGCATCGGTCACCGCCCAGGGCGCGGCGCGGGCGCCTTCCTGGGAGACGGTCAGATCGGCGATC
>NZ_RZPF01000010.1:0-24431 GCF_004022735.1 Mesorhizobium sp. M7A.F.Ca.AU.001.01.1.1 | reverse complement strand
CCGGTGATCTGAACTATGAGGACTCTTTTACGCGCGGCGTTGTCGGCGGCGATTACACCATAAATGTTCACTGCTTCAGATGTCCGCAGTTGCCGCAGGAGGTGAAGGTCGTCGTCGAGATCAATAGCGGCGAACCAGGTAAGTCGTCGCTCAAGCCGCTCGTCAACACGACGGTGAAACTGGTGACTGACGGTCAAGAGCGAACTGCCATCCGGTTCAAACTGACCGACAAGGGCGAGATCGTTCCCGGCTCCATGAATTCCGTCTTTAAGCCGCTTCGGAGTGCGAAGAAGTGACCGTGGAAATTTGGAGAACTGTCAGCTTCGCCCCGCGACACGAGGTGTCCAACTTGGGCCGCGTCCGGGGTGTTCGCGGCGGCATCCTTCGTCACGCCCTTGCTAGGGAGCATCACATCGTCAGCCTCTACCCAGAGGTTGCTATGATGAAGATTTGTTATGTTCATCTTTTGGTTCTTGAGGCGTTCGTTGGCCCGCGCCCGGATGGACTTGAGGGCTGTCACAACGACGGCAACCCAGACAACAACCGCTTGGACAATCTACGGTGGGATACGCCAGAGTCGAACCAGGCAGACCGGATCGCACATGGGACCGACATTCGCGGAATAAAGAACGGCCAATCCAAACTTACCGAAGAAGACATTTCGGCGATCAGGCGAGAATACGTTCCTCGTGTCAAGGGGAGTGATTGTCGCGCGCTGGCATCGAAGTATGGGGTGTCACATTCTCTCATAGCCGGGATCGTCAGGAACAAAACTTGGAGACATGTGACATGAACTACCCCATCACCGTTTGGTTGGCGATCACCGTCATTCTCGGCATCGCCGCCTCGCTCGCCATATGGGCCCGCGGTTTCTCGCGAGCTCGTGGCCTGGCCGTCCTCGCATTCTTACTGGCAAGCCCAATTGCTGGCGTCTCCCTCGGCTTCAGTCTCGGCTGGCCGGTTCCGCTCGTCGATGGCGTGACGCTCTCCGCTGGCGATCATCAGATCCTTGCGGCGAAGATGCTGATCGAGGACGGCATCTACATCTTCGTCGACCGCGGCGAGCAGCAGCCACGCTATTACAAACTGCCGTGGAGCACAAAGACGGCTGACGAGCTTCAGAAGGCCATGGATGAGAAAGGCGAGGGCGGTCAGGCTGGCATCACAGTAAAGCCGTTCAAGTGGCCGTGGGAGTCGGAAGAGGGAAACTCCGGCGAGGGCGGCCAGCCCGACCAGGGGAAGAAGGGCAAGGGCGGGATTGCTGGGTTGTTCGAGTTCTCATGGGACACGCACGATCAGCAGTTCTGGGCGCTCCCTCAGCCGAAGGCACTCCCCGACAAGCCTGCAGCCGCGCCGGCGCCAACCTACGAGCAGCAGATCTGATGTGCCAGGTTCTGATGATCCTCGCCCTGATGGACAACGCGTTCTCGCTAGAGACACGCTGCGTCCAGTCCGTCGCGAAGTGCAACGAGGTGATCAAGATGGAAGTCACCGAGTTCTTCCCCGAGGCGAACTACATCGGCCGCTGTGTCGAAGTGGACGATCTCGCCAAGCAGGACAGGTGAGGCCCATCTTGCCCTGTGCATCATTCAAACAGAATACACCCGGTCCGCGCCTTTCGGCAGGTGCCGGCGGCCACCTGAGCACACCAAGCCCCGAAGCTTCCGGCGCAAAAATGGATGGGAGTCCAGACCGGGCCAGCGCCGTGCTGGCATTTCTAAACGGACATTCGGGACACGCCGCCAAAGTTTCGTTCGGTCGCTCGGTGACGCCGCCATGAGCAATATTGACTTCTCTCAAATGACGAAGGAGTTCGCGGCCCTGCGGCCGGCCGGCGGCTTCAAGGTCGCGCTTCTCGATATCCCGTGGGACTTCGAGCACTTCTCCGAGAAGGGGCAGGGCAAGGGCCCGCAGCGCCACTACGACACGATGTCGATCGAGGACATCTGCCAAATCCCACTGACCGCGCTACTCGCTGACGACGCCGCTGTGTTCCTTTGGATGACCTGGCCGCTGGCTATGCGCTGGCATGAGGTCGTCCCAGCGTTGGGGCTGAACTTCGCCGGCCTTGCCTGGGAATGGCTGAAATACAATCCGAAGTCCGGCAAGTATGCATTTGGTGGGGGATATGGCACACGAAAAAATGTCGAACCGTGCATTTTGTGCACGCGCGGCAACCCTCAACTGAGGCAGCCGATCGAGAGCGACATGCTCGGCGACGCGGTGATCCCTGCCGGCGTGCGCAGCGTGCGCGACTTCATCGAGGCGATGCCGCTCGACGCCATCCGTCAGCCGCGGCGCCTGCACAGCCAAAAACCCGACGAACAGTACGACCGCATCGAGACGATGTTCGATGGGCCGTATGTCGAGCTTTTTTCAAGAAGCTCTAGGAAAAAATGGACGGCCTGGGGAAACCAGGTCGGCCTGCTTGATGCCGGAATCCCGGCGACAACCGCCGCAGACGCGGCTCATTCGAAGGAAGAAGCATGACCACGAAAAACGAAATCGCCGCCATCGTTGCCGGTGAGACCGGTATGACGAAAGCAGATGCTGCCGCGGCAGTGAATGCCACGATCGACGCGATCGCTGGCAGTCTGATTGCCGGCATCAAGGTGCAGATCGCCGGGCTCGGCGTGTTCGGCGTCAAGGCGACGGCGGCGCGCCAAGGCCGCAATCCAAGGACTGGGGATACGGTCCAGATCGCAGCCGGGAAGAAAATCACATTCAAGCCGGGCGCCGATCTGAAGGCGAGGCTCTGACATGGCGCGTCCAGCCGGATCCAAGAACAAGCCAAAATTGTCCGTCGTCGGCGGCGCAGCTGGTCCCGGACACAATAGATCAGCCGAACAGCTTAGCGATGACCAGCTTCAGGGCCTGACGCGCCAGCACGCCGCGAAGCGCGCCAAGCTGCTTGAGGCCGAAAAGAAGACCAAAGCCGACCGGATGAACTTCGACAAGATCATCAAGTCGGATCTCGGCGCAACCGGTCTCGCCAACATCAAACTCCTGCTGGATCTCGAAACGCCGGAAGGCGAAGCAAGGATCAAGGCGGACATGGAACGGCAAGCGATGGTCGCTCGCTGGGCCGGCTTGGCCATCGGCACTCAGGGTGCGCTTTTCGACCAAGACCGTCGGCCGGTCGAGGACCGGGCCTTCGATGATGGCAAGCGTGATGGCATGTCGGGCAAGACGCTCGCCACGTCCCACGCGTCCGGCACCGAGGCTTACAACAAGTACGTCGAGGGCTGGCACGCAGGTCAGGCTATCAACGCTGCGGGCATCCGTCAGAAGCCTCCGGAGGCCGAACTCCTTCGTAAGGAGGGCGCCGAGGTCACTGGTCTCGCCGATGAGTTTGATCAGGCTTCCGATGGCGGATCGACGGCGTCTTCTGATGTCTCGGACGACGACGAAGGCGGCGAGCCGTGGCCGGATGACGTGGACATCTCAGACCGCGAACCAGCCGAGACGCTTTGAAGCCCCTTGGCGGGGCGGACTTGATCCGTCCCGCGTCCACACATTGAAGAGTGAAATATGGTCATCGGCGGGTTGGACATAGCGACCACCACTGGCGCTGCGTTTCTGAAGGACGGCGTCTTCACAGCGGAGACGTTCGTTTATAGCGGCGCGAAGAAGAAAAAGAGCATCTTGGACGGCGCCGATGAAAAGCTGGCGCTGGATGCAAACGAGCTCGGCAAGGTGTTCGACTGGTTTGATCGTGTCGTTCGCATCTGGCTGGTCACCAATCGAATTGAATCTCTTGCAATAGAGGAGCCACTTCGCACGGACTTCGCTGGTCGAAAGAAGGCAGTCGTCGACACTAATTCAAACTGGGCTGGGAAGTCGGTCACCTATGAAAAGAAAGGCGGCATCAGCCTCAAGACAATTTTCAAGCTTCATGGCCTTGAGGCGATCGCCTGCCGGGTGTGTGCACAGTTGAATATCCCGGTCATGTTCGTCAACCAGGCCACATGGCGTCTAGCTTTCTTGGGCAACGGTCGCCCGCCTGACGCCAAGTCTGAGGCGGTGAAGATGTGCCGGAAACTCGGCATTGAGATCACCAGCGTTGACGCAGCCGAAGGCGTGGGCGTGTGCTGGTGGCTGGATCGGCATCTCAACCCATACAGCCATCGGCGGGCGAACGATCTCTTCGCCGAGAAGCCGCTCACCAGGGCGCAGTTGCAGATCAAGGAAGCCGAGAAGCTTTTCAAGGCCAACGCTTGATGTGGGAGAGGATGAGCAGGGAGGAGCGGATACAGGCGATCCGCGATGGAGTGGCGGAGAAGATGAGCTCCACTCAGATTGCAGAGGCCATTGGCGGCAAGTGCAACCGGAATATGATCATCGGGCTCAGTTACCGTTCAGGGATCAAGCTTGTCGCCACTCCAGCATCAGTCGCCAAGATGAAGGCGGACGCGCTTTTTAAAAGCCGACCGGAGAAACACAAAGCCGCGCCGGTGGCGAAGAAAGAGGTGCCAGCGAAGCCGCCCCGGGCGCCGGCACCGCTCACTGCGGCTTTGGCAATCAGGAAGCCGGCGATCATCGATGCGGAGCCGGTCTACGAGTTCCCCGACCTGCACTACCGGGTGCATCTGGAAGACGTGAAGAGCGGTCAGTGCAGGGCGCCGACATGGAATGACGACAAGAGGCCGGACACGGCGGTATATTTCTTCTGCGGCAAGCCGGTGAAGTCGGGGTCTCCATATTGCTGGCATTGCCACAAGAAGATGTACGACGGCATGCCTCGGCGGCGTGAACCGGGGACGATGACATCCCGACAGACCAGGCGCGGTGAACTTGCCTGATATCTCACCGGAGGATTCGCGGGACTTTCTGCGCGGCATCATCACCCGGAACAAAGAGAGGGAAGACGGACGGTCATTCAAGGTGATCGTCCACATGACGCGGGAAGAGGCCACCAAGATCTGGGCGGCGAAACGCTGGCTCGACGTCTACCGGGAATGGGGCGTCGGGATCGAAGAGACAGATTTCACGATCGACTATGTGAGGAAGTTTCTCGGGGAACTGATTGAAGGACTCAAGGTGCAGAAGGGAGCGGAAGAGATGACGATCATGTTTAAACGACGAGGCTTGAACATCCTCACTGCGGCTGAACTGCATCTTGACCGCTACGTCATCATGCGGAGTGCCCCGGACAGGTCGAAGAGTTGGAAAGGCAAGAAGTGACCCCAGTCGCCATCTTCCTCTGCGACAAGTCCGGCATCGCGGCTCGGCCGTGGGCTGCGGCCGGCATTGAATGCTGGTGCGTTGACGTTGAGCATTCGATCCGCAAAGACCGCATAAAGAACAATATCCATTTCGTCTGGGGTGATGTCCGGACATGGCGCCCCCCCCCGCGGCGAAGGATAGTCTTTGTCGGCGCCTTCCCGCCGTGCACGCACGTTGCCGTCAGCGGCGCTCGGGATTTCGAGAAGAAGCGAGGCGCCATGCTCCGTGATGCGCTGGAGACCTTCGAGGCGTCCTGCCAAGCCGTAGCATGGTCTGGTGCTCCCGGATTCGTTGAGAACCCGATAGGTGTTCTGTCCAACATTCCGCATATCGGCAAGCCGCACTATTGGTTCGAGCCATTCCAGTATGCCGGCTATCTCGCCGATCCATCGACTGACGCCTACACCAAGAAGACTGGTTTGTGGACGTTCAACGGGTTCGTCATGCCGCCGAAGAAGCCGGTGGATCCGATCGACGGTTCGAAGATGCATCTGTTGCCGCCAAGCGATGATCGCGCGGACCAGAGGAGTGCGACGCCGGCCGGGTTTTCCTTGGCCAATTTCGAGGCGAACTGTCCGGCTGATCTAAGGAAGGTCGCAGCATGACGACCGTGCAGCAGATCATTGGCCTGCTCGCTGGCATCCGCTTGCCGCTCTCTGACGAAAAGCGGTTGCAGGCGGCAATCTCGGACGAGTTCACCCTCGCTGACATTCCCCATGAGCGGGAGGTCAGGTTGAGTCCGGAAGATGTGATCGACTTCATGTGTGGCGAGATCGGGATCGAGGTCAAGATAAAGGGCGGCAAGCGCGCGATCTTCCACCAGGTGGAGCGATACGCGCAGCACGACAGCATCAAGGAACTAATCCTCGTCAGCAACGTCGCGATGGGCTTCCCGCCGGAGATCAATGGAAAGCCGGTCTATTTCCACAATCTTGCAAAGGCGTGGCTGTAGATGACGAATCCATATCTCATCACCGGTCCGGCGCTGGTCTCATTCTCTGGTGGCCGCACCAGCGGCTACATGCTGGACCAGATCGTCCGCGCGCACGGGGGCAAACTTCCGGACGATGTGGTCGTCGCTTTTGCAAACACCGGCAAGGAGCGCGAGGAGACGCTTCGCTACGTCCATGAGTGCAGCGTCCGCTTCGGCGTCAAGATCCACTGGCTCGAGTGGCGGCCGGGCGACAGTGTGTATGAGGAGGTCGGCTACAACAGCGCTTCCCGCAAGGGTGAGCCGTTCAAAGCTCTCATCGCCAAAAAGCAACGGTTGCCGAATTGGCAGGAGCGGTGGTGCACGACCTATCTGAAACTGCTGCCGCTGTTCGCGTTGGCCAAGACATATGGCTGGGCGCCGGGGAACTACAGCGAGGTGATAGGCCTGCGCTATGACGAAGGCCATCGCATCATCAAGGGTATGGCCAATGCCGAGAAGGCTGGCCGAACATGCGCTTACCCGCTCTCCCGAGCCCGGGTGCGCAAGCCGGATGTCATGAGTTACTGGCTCGGCGACAACAAAGATCCGAAGAACCTCACGCACCCACTGCCGCAGGGTTTTGACCTTGGCCTGCGCGACTATGAGGGCAATTGCGATTTTTGCTTCCTGAAAGGACGCGGGCTTCGCAAGCGCATCATCCGTGAGCAGCCGGCGGCGCCGCTGTGGTGGCATGAGCAGGAGGTCGAGCAGGAGGGCTTTTTCTCCTCGCGTGACAGGGTCATCGATCTCATCAATGAGGTGCATCGGTCCCCCGATCTTTTCGATGACTCGCCGGACGAAGAATACGACGTCGAATGCGGGCTCCACTGTGGACCCGAAGAAGAACCAGTAACGGAGAACTGACATGAATTTCTGGCTTACGATGCTCGGCTTGGCCGGCGTCTCGATCGTGCAGAACGCGGCCTTCACAGCGGTCTCCCGATCAAGGAACAGCGGTGACGTCCGTCACCATTTCAAATGGGCGATCGCCTCCAACGGCGTCTGGTTTGTGGCGCAGTTGTTCATCTGGTCGACGGTCTGGCACGCCGTCGAAACCGGCAATTGGTGGCAGATAGCCGTCGGCGGCACCGTTTATGTCGCCTCGACCACATTCGGATCGGTCTGGATGATGGCGCGCATGCTGAAAACGGAGACGGGGAAGCAAAAGGTCGGCGCTCGTTGATCTGGCAGCTTTCCCATCGTGCTGATCGCTTCTCGGCGCGTATAGCCGACAGGCATTATTCGCGGCAGAAACCCGGCACGCCGCAGTTCGCGCCGACTGGGTCATGTGTCGTGTTCAAGGCGCTGACAGAGACTGGGCGGGCCTACTGGGTCACCAGCGCGCCATTTGCCGAATGGGTGAAGCACGCATGGGCGGGCGCATGGATTTGCTCGGCCTTTCGCAATGAGGGCGCCGGCCGCGCCTCCGACATGATCGTTGAGGCTGTCGCGGCGACCCGGGCTCACTACGGTACCCCCCCCGATTTGGGAATGGTCACCTTCATCGATCGAAAGAAGGTCCGACCGATAATCGTCCGCGGCCAAGAGGTCTTTGGCTGGACCTTCCGCAAGGCCGGCTTTGCCGAGTGCGGCGAGACCAAGGGCGGACTACTCGCATTGCAACTTCTGCCAGAAGGCATGCCTCCGCCGGAGAAAGCGCGCGGCATGCAGCACGACATGTTTGGGTTGGCATCCTGAACGATAACCAAGGAGATCAAAATGGCTGATTTATTGAAACTGGACGTCGCGGGAGTTGAAGACTGGCGCGAATATGACTTCGGCGGCCGCGTGTACCGCATTGAGAGTCCCAAGACTGTTCAATTCCGCCCCGGCGGTGAAACCCATCGCGTGACCGACTCTGTCGGAGTCGTTCACTGCGTTCCGGCGCCGGGCGTGAATGGTTGCGTGCTCCGCTGGAGTGGGCCGGTGGTCGCGTAATCATCAATGGCGCCTGAATTCCTCACCCGCGAGCATGAATACGCGCTGGCCGTCCGCTGGCGCGATCACCGGGACGTGGCGGCGATGCGGCAGATCATCGCCGCGCATCGTCCGATGGTGGTGAGCCGTGCGTGGAAGTTCCAGAAGTTCAATCTGCCAATGGACGACATGATACAGGAAGGGTCGCTTGGGCTGTTCAATGCCCTGAAACGCTTCGACCCGGAACTCGGCAACCGCTTTTCGACCTTCGCGCGCTGGTATGTGATCTCCGCCCTGCAGGAGTACGTGATCGCCAACTTCTCGGTGGTCCGAGGTTCGACTTCGAGCAAGAACAAGATGGCGTTCTTTGCTGGCCGGCGAGCCTCTGACACGTCCATGGATGCCCCGGTCTTCGAAGACGGCGAGTCCTGGACCGACCGACTTGTCGACGGCGGTGATCTACCGGATGCAATCGTGGAAGCGACCATCGACGGCGAGCGGCAGAGAAGGATCATCCGGCAAGCGCTGAAGAAGCTGTCGCCACGATCAGCCGCGATCATCAAGGCGAGGCTCATGCTCGATGAGCCGGAGACGCTGGAAGAACTCGGTCGCAAACATGGGATATCGAAAGAGCGCATCCGGCAGATAGAGGCCAAGGCGCTTGAGGATCTGCGGGTGATCCTCACCAGCAAGCGCCGGCGCAATTTGGTGGCGGTATGACGGCGCCCACCTACGGCAAACTAGCGCTGCAGGGCAACCGCTGGGTGTTGAGCGATATCCCGCCGCATGTGGCGATCCGGCTGAAGAACATGTTTCCCCGGATACCGAAGACCCAGACGAAGGTCTTCGATCTGCCGGCCACTTTGGAAATGGCCGCCGATCTCCTGTGGATGCAACAGCGTTTTCCGTTCGTCATGTCGGCTCAAGATCGGCAGGCGCTTGAGGCTACCAAGCTTCTCTTCGATGATGATCGCGCTGCATCGGAAGCCATCATGCTCCCTGACTGGCAGCCGCCGGCGCGCCACGGCTTTCGGCCCGGGAAAGAGGCCTACCACTATCAGAAACAAGCCAGCGAGATGTGGCATCGCAGGAAGGGCTTGCTGCTCGGCGATGACGTCGGTCTCGGAAAAACCATAGCCGCACTGGACGGCCTGGCCGGCTCGCAATATCTGCCGGCGGCAATCGTCGTGCAGGCGCACCTTCCAAGTCAATGGGTGAATGAATTCATAAAGCCCTTCACTTACATGAACGCGCACGTCATCCAGGGGACCAAGCCATACAGCCTGCCGCCGGCGAACCTATACATTTTCCGCTATTCTAACATCGCCGGTTGGACCGACATATTCGCTACCGGCATGTTCAAGGCCGTGGTCTTCGATGAGATTCAGGAACTTCGCCGCGGCACTGAGGCGGAGAAGGGCAAGGCAGCTTTGGTGCTGGCGCAGAACGCCGCTCTCCGGCTCGGGTTGAGCGCTTCACCGGTCTACAATCTTGGCTCGGAAATGTGGAATATCCTTAGCGTCATCGACCCGGAAGTTCTCGGCCCATGGGAGGACTTCGTCCGCGAGTGGTGCGTCATGGCATCTGGAGGCAAATGGCGGGTGGAGGATCCTGACGCGCTTGGATCGTATCTCCGGGAGAGCGGCGTCTTCCTGCGGCGTCTTCGCCAAGGTCGGCCGATCAACCGCATTCCAATCGAAGTCGATTTTGACGAAGAGATCGCCGACAACGCCGCCGAACTCGCCAAGAAGCTCGCCATCAAGGTTATGAACGGCTCCTTTGTGGAAGCCGGTCTCGCCGCGCGTGAACTGGATGCATTCGCCCGCCTCCAGACCGGACTGGCAAAAGCCAAGAGCGTCGCAATTCTGGCTCAGATGTATCTCGAAAAAGGCATCCCGATCATCCTGGCAGGATGGCACAGGGACGTTTATTCGCAATGGATTGAGCAGCTCAAGAAATTCAATCCGATGCTCTACACGGGCTCGGAGTCGGCAAGGCAGAAGGATCGGACGAAGAACGCGTTCATCAACGGTGACACGAACCTGATGATCATTTCCCTTCGATCAGGCGCCGGTCTGGATGGGCTGCAAAAGCGATGCTCGACCTTGATCGTTGGTGAAATGGATTGGTCGAACGCGGTTGTCGATCCTCAGTTGATCGGCCGCATAGATCGGCCGGGACAGAAGGCCGACGAAATCACGGTCGTGTTCCCCTATGTGAACTATGGCTCGGACCCGGTTCTCATGTCTGTCAACGCCATCAAGAAAGACCAGCAGCGCGGCATCAATGATCCGGGGGCAGTGCTCGGGCCGGTCTATACGGACGAGTCCCGCATCAAGCTTCTGGCTCAGCAGTTCTTGCAGAAGAGGTCGGCATGATCGCCGTGAGGGCAAGGAAGAAACTGTTCGAGTCCGATATCATGTCGGCGCGGCGGATCCCAGTCTGGGCGCGCGAGATCATCGCGGATGTCGCCGCTGCTCATGGTGTCGTCGCGAACAACATCCTCATGGATTTTCGCAACGACAATGCCTGCCTGGCGCGCCGGGAGGCGATCTACAAAATCAAGGTCCACAAGCCGTCGCTGTCGTCGCCGCAGATCGGCAAGTGGTTCGACAAGAACCCCGCAACCATCCTCTATTCACTGGCGCGGCATGCGGAACAGACCGGCGCCGAGAGGCTGTCGGAATATAGCCTGAAAAAGTGGAAGCCGACGGGAAAGCCGGTCGGCCGGCCGAGAGGGACGAAATGAATTCCGAAGTGAGGACGATCGACCCGACGCCGTTCGCGGCCGCGTTCGGCCGACCATTGACGACGTCGCTCGGCATCAAGCCCGGGCTCTGCTGGCTTCCCATCTCCGCGCTGCGGATCGACCCGGCCTATCAGCGCGAGATCTTCGAGGGCGGCGCCAAGAATGTCCTCAAGATAGCGAAGGGGTTTGACTGGGCCCTGTTCGGGGTCGTAGTGGTCGCGAACATCGATGGTGGATTGTTTGCGATCGTCGACGGCCAGCATCGGGTTATAGCTGCCGCTCTGCGCTCGATCGACGAAGTGCCGTGCATCATCATCGAGGCTGACCCCAAGAAGCAGGCGGAAGCCTTTGCCGCGATCAACGGCGCCGTGACCGCCATCCACCCGCTGTCGATATTCGCGGCGGAGCTCGCCGGAAACAAACCCGACGCGATAGCGCTTCGCGATGCGTGCGCAAAGGCACACGTCAACATCCTGCGATACCCGGTCCCATCCAAGAACATGAAGCTCGGCGACACCATCGCCATCCGGTCGCTTCAGGAATGCATGAAGACCTATGGCGCGGATCACCTCTGCCTTGCGCTGCGCGCAATCACGAGGTCAAAGCCGGATGGAAACGTCGGGCATGTGAAGGCGCCGATCATCAAGGCGCTCTGCCATGTGCTCGATGCCGAGAAGTCGTGGTGCAAACCTGAGTACCGGCTGATCTCAGTCATGGGGCAATTCGAGTACGGTCCGGAGTTAGATCAGGCGAGCGTCCTAGCTCGGAAGAACAAGAGGCAGACGCACACCGAACTGGCTGTCAGATTGTTCGATTATCTCGATGACGAGATCGGCGCATGACAGGGCGTCCGGCCGCATTTGATCGGGATGTCATGGCGTCCTACGCCGCACTGCGGCGCTTTGCGATAAGTCTTTCGCGCGATCCGGCGAGGGCGGACGACCTGGTGCAGGAGGCCGTCGTCAAGGCAATGGAGAAGTGGGAACAATTCAATGATGGTACGAACCTGAAGGCGTGGCTCTTCACGATCCTTCGCAATGAACACATCAGCCAGGCGAGAAAGTCGGCGAGATTGGTCGAAGACCCCGACGACATGCTCGCCAAGAATCTGTCGGTGCAAGCGAGTCAACCTTTCGCAGTCGATCTCAAGATCACACAGCGACGCATGCGGCTTCTCCCGACGGAACAGCGGCGGGCGATCGAGTTGGTGGCCATCCTTGGCAACGACTACGAACGGGCCGCCGATCTGATCGGCGTTGCCGTCGGAACAATCAAGAGCCGGGTATCGCGGGGCAGAGACTTTCTGGAAACGGGCGTCCTGCCGCCAGAAGAGCCGGAACCAGCGCCGGCGCCGACGTTAGGGGAAAGCGCATTGTGCGACCGGGTATCGGTACTGTTCAGGGCGGGCCGGTGGATATCGCAGATTGCCGGCGAGGTGGGTATAGAGCCGCGCAAGATCATGCGCATGGTCGTTGACCAAAGGTTGCGACGGGCATGAGCAGGGATGACGCCAGAGAGATAACCGACAGACTCAACGAAGACGTCGAATCGATTTGCTCCAAATTCTGGCCGGGTTGGAAACCGGTCAAGGAGAAAGGCCAAGACATTGGCCTAATGACGCCGCAGATTAAAGTTGCGACAAGCAAGACCGCCAAGACAAGGAAGCTGACGAGTTCCTTTAAGGTCGAACTGAGCGGCTCACACAAGGGCAGGTGGTTTCGATTCTCGCAGAGCGTTGGCGGTTATGGGCTTGCCCTCCTATACTACGGCCATACGGATCGCATCCCGAACAGCAAGGATGACTTTCGCGAGGCGTTCCAATTCGCCCGCGAGCATCTTGGGATGGCTGAAGAGCGCACGGAGTCGCCAGAAGATAAGGCGGCTAGGGAAGAGCGCCGAAGCAAAGAACAGGCAGAACGAGACGCGCGCAACAAGAAGGGGGCGGCCGAAGCGGAGCGGAAGAGACAAGCCAAGGTTTTGAACGTTCAGGAAATATGGGCGGAATCCAAGCCGCTCGCTGGCTCCATGGGAGAGCAATACCTGATCGGTCGCGGCATCCCGCCAATTTCCGAATGGCCGTGGCAACCCGATGAAGCAATCCGCTTTCATCCAGCGCTTGACTTCGAACCCGATCGGGACGTCGGCAACTACCCGGCAATCGTCTGCAAGGTGGTCGATGCCTTCAACTCCCACGTCGCTCTCTGGATTGTCTATCTGAAGCGCGACAAGCCGGAGAAGGCCGATCTGTCTCCGAGCCCTAAGATCGGCCGCGGGACCACCGCAGGCGGCGCTATCCGACTCGGCGGCGATGCCGCGCACATAGACGGCGCCGAGGGCATGGAGACGGCGCTGGGGGCGTGGTTCCTCGACGGCTGCCGGCGCCCCGTGTGGTCGTTCATGTCGACCAGCGGCATGAAGAACTTCGAACCGCCGATGTTCGTGGAGCGGCTGAACATCTTCAAGGACGGCGACAAGGCGGTTCTCGGTCCGCAGGGGCGCGTATTGCCGCCGCCAGGGCAGCATGCCGCCGAGGAACTGCAGAAGCGCATGAAGGCCGTCGGGATCAAGTGCGCCGTAAATGATGTGTGCCGTGATGGCGACGCCTTGGACTTGTGGAACGCCAGACAGCGGTTTGAAAAAAGCAATCGGAAGGACGAAAAGAATGGCGAAGCCACAAACACAGCACCTTGAGAATCTGGTTGCCGAACGCATGGTGCTTGGAAAGGTGCTGCAATCCGAGGCGTCGTTCTGGTCAATCGCCGACGCACTCCAGTCGTTCCATTTTGCAAACGCCTTCTATGGGCAAATCTACCAGGCAGTCCGCGACGTCCTCACCGAAGGCAAGCGGATGTCATTAGCGATACTCGAAAGCCGGCTCGGGCCAGAATACGATGAAGACGGCAAATCCACATCGTCACTGCTCACCGCGCTGCTGCGCGATGCAGAGAACAACGAATCGGCTCTCGATGAGGTCGAAGGAATCATCGACCATTGGCGGCACAGAAAACTCATCGAAACCCTTGAGCATGGGCTGAAAGAGGCCAAGAAACCGAACGTCATGCCAGCCGACCTCCTGTCTGACATGGAAGTGAAAATCAAGGACATCAGTGTCAACAGCCAGGCGGAGCCGCTGAAGTGGCTTGGCGATATCGCCGTCAAAGTGCTGACGAGATCGTCGAAGACGAAAGAAACCGGCATCGTTCCGGGCTTCGACACCGGGCTGCCGACGCTCGACCAACTGATCGGCCGCGTGCATGCCGGCGACCTCGGCTTCATCGGAGCGCGCGCCGGCGACGCCAAGACCGTGCTTGCCTTCCAGATGGCGATGCGCGCCCAGCACTACGCGCCAGGCATCTTCTTCGAGCTCGAGATGAAGGACGAGGATCTGACCGCTCGCGCCATGGCTGGCGAGACCAACGTGCCGGTGGCCGAAATCGAGGCGGGATCTTATGACGCCTTCGCGTTGGAGGATCTGAAATCCGCCAGGGACAAACTGAAAGGCACCAGAATCGTCATCGACGATCGGCCGAAGCTTGCGATCGAGCAGATGCGGGATAGATGTGTGGCCATGAAGCGCCGGCACGGTCTCGGGTTTGCAGTGGTCGACCACATCAGGCTGGTGAGGACGTTCAACAAGTCGGCGAACAAGTTCGACCGGATCGAATTCGTCACCGGTGATCTGAAGGCGCTTGCAAAGGATCTCGGAATTGCTGTAATCGCGCTGTCCCAGGTAACGAGATCCTCGCAGAGGCGAGATGATCCGTTCCCCAATCTGACCGACCTGGATGGCGGCGGCTCCATTGAGCAAGATGCGGACTGGTGTGTTTCCCTTTTCAGAAGAGACCGGTGGCTGAAGAATCAGCGGCCGCAGGAAATGGACAGCAAGGACGGGAGGGAGTGGGCAGAACAGATGCAGCGTTGGAAGAACAGGATCGAGGCGCGCTGCCTCAAGCGGCGGCGCGGTGAGGATGGCGAGACTGCCGAGTTCGAATTCGATGGCCGTCGCGGTCAACTTCGGGAAGTGGAGCGCTGAGATGATTTCGGAAAAGGAAGCCAAGAAGATCAAGAAGAAGGAAATGGGCATCGTGACATTCACGATCTCTGTCCTGTGGCTGTCCGGCTTGTCGATCGGCAGGATTGCCATGCTGAGTGGGCGATCAAAGGGGAGTATTCGCGGCATCGTGCACCGCAATCTACCGACGCCGCGCGAGGAACTGACGATGGAAGAGCGGCAGACCGCATTGGATCATTTGAAGAGCGTGCGGTGCGATGAAGCAAGATTGTCGGACAAGTATTTCGTCGCGTGCGAACTGTCTCAGGCCCAAGAGGCGCCGAAATCCGGGCCGTCCGTGCTCGGCTCACTCGCTTCGTACATGAAGCCAAAGCCGACGAAGCCGGCACCGCCGCCCATGCCAGACGGCAGGACGCGGGAAGGCCGCAAGGAAATCCAGCGCCGCAAGCAGGAGGCCAGGCATCAGGAGAAGGTCGCTGTTGAGCAGCAGGCAGCGCGCGAGATGGGCGGAGCCGTCAATCGTGGCCTCCATGGATCGGCCCTCGAATATCTGCATGACATCGGGACGCTGTCAGATCCGATCGAGCGGCGTGTCGACCAGAAGGTGACCGGAATCTCCAGCAAGGAACGCCGGAAGGAAGCCGGCCGAATCCTGCGCGGTTACATGGATGGGTGTCGGGTCGGCGGCATGAGTAGCGTCGACTTCGATCGCGTTGGCACCGGGTCAAACAGCCGGCTGGCAATCTCCGCCTATCGGCTGCAGGCCATTCACGCGGTCGGCGCGATCCGCGACATGATGCCGGACAGGGACTTCCAGTTGATCGAGCGGGTCGTCGACCAGGACGAATTCGTCTGGGATACGGTGCCGAGTAGTCAGGCGCGGACCTTCATCTATGAGGCAATCAGGCGAGCCCTCGATGTTGTGGCGGTGTTCGAGGAAATGATGGGGCGATCAGCCTTCGCGACGCGGTGGGGATTTGAACTGCCGATGGTCAAGGTTGTGGATCGTGATGACGCCAGGCGCATGTCGAATGCGGCGGAAGATATTTTGAGGCAGGCACGATGAGAGAACGCTTACCGGACCGCCGCGCTTCCGAAGTGATCGAATTCAACCACATCGAGACCAACGGCAATAGGTCGCCATTCACCTCGACTGTCGGCTTCTACCCGGATGGCCGGATCGGCGAGATGTTCATCTATGCGCAGAAATCGGATTCGGCGATCGGCCTGATCTGCCACGATGCGGCGGTGTTGATCTCGATCGCGCTTCAGTGCGGCGCCACCATCGACGAGTTGCGCGCTTCGGTCGCGCGGACCGCCATGGATGGTGGCAAGCCGCAAAGCATCATCGGGACCGCGCTGGACATCTTGGCGGTGCGGGAGGCGGAGGATGGTGAAAGTTCTTGATGTCCCGCACGCCACATCGATTGACGCTCAGATGGACGATGAGGGAAATGTCCGCATCCTCCTGAACGACGAGAACGGCAAGCCATTCGCCGGCGTAGTCCTCACGTTCAAGGGCTTGGTGAACACTGTTGAGGATCTCAGCGGATTGATCGATCAATACATGGACAGCCAGCCCGATACGATCGGGCCCTGCATGGGCAGCGCCTAGCCGGTGTCGCGCCGGCGAGGCTTGCGCTCGGTCGTGATGGCCTCGGTCACGCGTTCGGCGATATCGATGTTCCGTTCATCGGCTTGGAACAACGCCAGAAGCACGCGGATCGGGTGCGGGATATCCTCGGCACCATCCAGCCACGTCAAAACTCTGTGCGGACTTGTGGAGTAAATGAATGCGAGGAAGGTAGGGGTAATCCCGGCGGCGCGCAGCTGCTCGGCGAACTCCGGCCCAGTGAGGCGCTGATACCGTTCTTTCTTGCCCTGATCCCGATTTGCTCGAATCCTCGGTCCGTTCAGCACCTCGGCCATACGCCGCCATCCTGCGAGCTCGGCCTCGAGCTCTGTGCTGAAGATGGCTGGCGTCTTGCCGTCCGGTCGCACAATGTCGGCGACCAGGCCAGGCGCGATCCACAGGGCGATGAAGCCGGGCCCGCGGTTGTTGGGCTCGGCCCATGCTCGGAATATGGGGTTCGATTTGTTGGCCATTCCGTCTCCGCCAGCGCCACGATCGGCTTTCGAATCGACAAGCATCAAATCCATAGGTCAAAACTCCTTTATTGTCATCAATGGGGGAAAGGGCAGGGCAGGGCCGCCAGCGAGCGTTCCATCTGGCGGGTAGTTCGCTGCGCCGGAAGGCCTCCGCGCGTGCTGGCGGGCTAATCTGGCGGCAAATCGGCGCTAATGCTTCACGATCTTGAAAGCGTGCCGGTAGTCATCATGCAGCTTGACGTTCTTGGGCGGGTAATGACCCTGTTCACGCAAGGCCGCGACGTGATGGCGATGGCGCGCCGCTCTGGCGTCATCGTAAAGGATCTCCTCGTCCGGACAGTCATCGATCCATGTGATGAACTTATGGCCGGCATCGGTGCCACGCGAGGCGGCCAAGCCGATGGCGATATGGCCGGCGATCTCATTGATCTCGTCGCGGCCGATCTTGCCGCCTTGGGCGATGCACCGGTCGGAGGCTATCCTTCGCAGCCGGACAAATGCCATGCGCGTGGCGATCGCCGCCTCGGTCTCGCGGAAATCCATGCCCTCGCTTCGGCATTGGTTGCGGAACTTGTGCAGCGGCGCGTCATGGGCTTCCGGCAACAGCCCTATGGCTATGCCGGCGGCGACCAGGATCAGGATGATGATCGGTCCCCACTCAAGCATCGGTGTTGCGCCTTTTGCGCGCTTCCTGCTCGATCTCGTCGCCCCATTCGCCAAGGAATTCCTTGACGGGATCGGCGACGAACAGCCGGCGTAAAGCCCTCATCAGTGTGCGGATCATGACAGACTCCTTTCTTTGCCACAGTTGGCAGGCTTCAGGTTAGGTTTTGCGGTAAATCTCCGGCCGCGACTTCTTATCCTCGCGAAGCAGGATCGCGCCATAGTTGCGCTTTGCGGCGACCAATGCGGCGATGCCTTCAGGCGAAGCATCACGAGAATTGACGGCCGCCTCGTATTTGTCGGTTGCAATCTTCAGAGCAGCGGGCTCATCCTTTCGACGCTGGAGTCTGAATTCGTTCGCGCTCATACGTCCGACTCCAGCGCCAAGCGCACGATCTCGGTTTCCGGCGTCATGGTAGCGGCATATGGCAGCCGCTCGACCGAGTAGTCGAACTCCAGTCCATGGTAATCCGCAAGCCGGTCAATGCACACACCGGCGAGGTAATTGGCGCGGCCTTCGTCCGTTCCGCCGACAAAGCGGAAGATCGGTGCCGACTTGGACAGGATGGTCACCAGAAAAACGTCGTTCATGACTTGGCCTCCGTTTAGGGTTGGTAGACGTTGGTCGGATCTTTTTCCTTGGCCTCGGATGCCTCCAAGCATACTCCGATCAAATCGAAGCTGTATTCGTCGTCCATCTGCCCAAGCGGGCCGAGATACCAATAATGAACTCGAATGGTGAAATCGACACCTTGGGCCGCCTGATAGTGCGGAGCGTCAAGCGCCTTCCTGCAGGCGCTCTTGGCCGCGCGGATGGCTGAACTCCGTCTGGCGTAGGTCATGTTGGTTTCGCTTTCTTCGGCTTTGGCGGCATAGGCAAGGTCGCCTCCTCCGCGCCTTCGTCGCAAATCCATGACATATCGCGGCGGATCCACATCTGCCTGGCGCCGTCGGCGACCTCCTTGTGCGCGATTTCCCATTTGCCGCGCACGAAGATCAGGACTTCATCCCATCTGGTCATATCAGTGGCCATACGAGAACATGTCGGCCGCGCGGTCGAAGCCATTCATCGTCGCGCCATCATAGCGAACCAGCCGAAGGATGCGATCGCGAGCGCGGATGGTGCCGAATCCGTCGAGGATGCCGGCGGCGAAGCCGATGCAGAAGCGGAGCGCGCTCATGTCACTGGTCCTCCGCTGAGGCGCTCGATCACGCCGCGCAGTCGGTGGGCCTCGCTTAGATTGGCTCGCTCCATCGCCATCAGGCATTTGCGCAGCGCCGGAATCTCACCGGCTATATCGGTGCCAGACAAGGCAGCAGCGGCGCGCTCGGCGATCTCGATCTCCTCTTTCGAGTTGCTCCATGTGCGAAGCACGATGTCGCCGGACTCGTCGGCGATGACATAGGTTGCGCCTTGATCAGCCTGGCATGGCTGGACGGTGAATTTCGGCATGGTTCTGTCTCCTGTGTTTCGCCACGGTTGGCGGAGTTGTTCAGATGGCCTTTTCGGCAAGCTCGATGGCGTCTTCGCAGGCGGAGAATTCCTCGCCAAGCCAATCGGGCGCATCGCCACCACAGGCATCAACGAAACCTTTCAGCGCCTTCAACATCGCCGAAAACGCGGCGGCTTTCATGCCGTTCTCATGGAAGGGGCTTATTTGGCGTTCTGGCTGGCTCGCCAAAGTGCCAACAAAGTCCGAGAGCTCGGCGATCAGGTCGGCGTGCTCTTCCTTCACGCTGTCCTCTTCATCGTCCCAAGCCTTGAATGATTCCGCCAGCATGAATTCCATGTAGGCGGTGCGGTCTTGATCTCGGGCGCTTGGCGCGACATCGGGCGTGACTGTCGCTGGCGAAAAGGCTTCCACGCTTGCTTTGCCGCCTAGATACATGCGCGCGCTGATGGTCGCCACAAGTTGTTCGACCGTAGTGCATCGTTCGCAGGCGAAGCGAAGCGACATGCCATCTTGATCCCTAGGGATGCTGTTGAGCGCATAGGGGATGCCATTGGCCAGCGCGTGGGAGACGTGACCATCGAGAACGCTCACATATGAGACGTTTCCGTTGAAATCGGTATATTTGGCGATGATCTTCGGCATTGGGAAACCTCCTTGTCGTGATTGATGGAAGGTGGGCGCATTCGCGCGCCCGACCAAGGCCTAAATCTACACACGCATCGGCATGAGGACGCCAAGCCAGCCCTTGCGGTCCGGCGCGGTCATGAGTGTCGGCGAGCCGGAATCAGCCATGGTAAGCGTGATCTCTTCGCAGCAGGCGGTAGCGATCAAATCCTGCACATACTTGGCGTTGAATCCGATCTCCAATTCGTCGCTGCCATAGTCGGCGGCAATGTCGGCGGTTGCCGAACCTTGATCGGGATTGTTGACGACCAGCTGGCACTTGCCCTTGCTGAAGGTGAGCTTGACGGCGCGGCCGCGCTCGGAAGAAATCAGTTCGACCGCGCGCACGCCTTCCGCCAGGTCCGCCGCCTTGAACGTTGCCGGCTTGTCGTTGCCGGTCGGGATGACGCGCTGATAGTCGGGGAATGAGCCTTCCACCAGCTTGCTTGTGATCGTGACGCCATCGAACATGAGGCGGATGGTTCCCCAATGCTCGGTCTTGCCTATCTCGACACGAACCTCTGCCGGGCACGCCTTGCCCTTCAGGAGCTTCTGCAGGAGCGCGACGGTCTTGCGGGGTACGATGACGCCGGGCATCCCCTTCATGCCCTCGCTGGCCGCCAAATCCTGCCGGCAAAGCCTATGCCCATCGGTGGCGACCATGCGCAATGCGCCGTGATCGCCGTGATAGGCATCGATGGCGCGCGGCTCGACATGGTGAAGATAGACCCCGTTCAGATAGTAGCGGGTTTCCTCGGTTGAAATGGCGATCGCCACGCCGCCGAAGGCCTCGACCAGATCGGCGCCGGGAACCGTGAAGGAATGCGACGGCTTGCCGCCGGAAAGGTTCGGATAGTCGGCGACCGGCAAATCCTGCAGCCTGTAGTTCACCTTTTCGAAATCGACCGTGACGGCGTTGCTGTCGCCTTGCCGTTCCGTGAAACCGACGAACTCGGAAGCCGTCGCCTTTTTCAGGAGGTCTTTCATAGTATGCGCCGGCAGAGTGACGGCGAATCTGGCATCAGCGGCGGCCGGAATCTTGACCGCGATTTCAATGTCCAGATCAGTGCCGGTCACGGTCAGATTTTCGCCGTCGCCGATGAGGCAGACATTGCCGAGAATGGGGATACAACTGCGCTTCTCGACCACGTTGGCGACGATATCGAGCGCGCGGTTGAGCGCGGCGCGGTCGGCGAGCGCTGTTGCCGGCGGAAGCGGCGCGATCTCTACCGACTCTTCGGCGATCTCGACCGGTTCATCGAACGCTCCAGCGGCGATTGCCTTTTCGGCGAGATCCGCCGGGAAGATGGCGCGGACTTCGGCGAGTGTCGCCTCATTGGCCGCGATCACTTCTGGTTCATGTTCCGGCTCCGCCTGGACCGCCTTTGCGGCGGCATAGGCACTGAAGGAAACGACCGCGCCAAGGGCGATGGCCGAAACACTGGAATTCGCGGGATGGGCGTGTGCGTTCATGCTGTTCTATCTCCTCTATTCGCCACAATCGGCAATTCAGTTCATGGCATAAATCTATGCCAGTTGCAAGGTTTATTCGTCGTCCGCCGATCCTTCACGTTTGATCAGTTCGATGTTTTCAAGGTTGGCGTACTCAGCCACCTTTTCCATCGCCCAGTCGGCGGCAGATGAAGCCGACTCGGAATAGTCGTCCCATTTGTCGCCGACACGGTTGCAGGCTTCCGCAACAAGCCGCGCCAGATCGGGATGATCTTCGTACACGTCAAGGGCAAGATCCATAACGGACTCATTGCAGAGTGAGGCGAGCGGATGCCAACCGGCAGTGTCCCTGCAGTCGGTAGTGATCCACTGCGCGTCATCTGCCGTCATGGTGCCGCGTGCGTATCGCCAGGCGAGGCGGTAGCGCGTGATCCGGCCGCGCCAGCGCCAATAGAACGATGAGCGCTTGAAACGTGCGGCCAGGCTTTCGCGGATTGATGTCACTGTCAAACTTTCCATGTGTTCGGTTCCTTCTCGAATAGGGCCGCGCCGCCACAGGGGCGAGCGCCAGGCGTGTTTCTGTGTCAGCGAGCGGCGGCTTGTCCTTTAGCCTTCGCCAGCGCTTCCTTGGCGAGCTTCAGGCAGAATGGATCGGTGATAGCCTTGTGATCGACAGCGCGGTCTAAGGCGTCGAACAGATCGCCAGCCGCCGCGCGGACAAGCGTCCATTCCGCTTCCGCAAGGTGCCATTCGGCAAGCGCCGCCGCGTCACGGTTCTTGAATGTCGGTCGTTGCTCGAATGGGCGCGGATCACAGGCAATGCGCCATTTGCCGTCATCGTAGTTGCGCGACACGCAACCGCAAGCGCCGGACGGATAGTAAACATTCGTGTACCATCCGCCATGACGCCAATGCTCATAATGAAACGTGGTCGGGGCTTCGCTGGCGTCAACCATTGGCGCAGCCCTCCGCATCAGCAATGCCGGCGGCTTCGCCCTCCGCCTTCAGGATAGCCGCATCCATGAGATTGCAGGCGGCTTGTTCGAATGGCGATGCGCCACAGTTGCCGCGAGCTCGCTTGATCGCCTTCAGGGCGGCCAGCATGTCGGGCGCGGCCAGTTCGAGCCGCGATGGTTGCGGATCGTAGACGCTTGGCAGGGAGTGCCCGCCATAGTCTGCCAACCGTTCGCCGGTCTCTTCGTCGGTAACGTCGATAATGGCCAAATCCTGCCCGCTATCGGTTGTCGTTTCATGGATCGTGATGTTGTCGCCGATGTAATCGGCAGTCAGTAGCGGGAAAGCCGCCTCGACGCTTTCGGCCTCGACCTCGACGTTGCCGTAACAGCGAAGGGTAACGCCCATGTGGAAAATCATTTTCGGCATTTCGATCTCCTGTTGTTCGCTCACTATCGAGCGGGGTTATAAGAATTCCGCGATTGTCTTCTAATGCGGTAGCGGCAAGTCGAAGATGATGACCAGCGCTAGGACGCCAGCCATAAGTGCCACCATTGCGAGGAAGCCGGCGGCATGGCGGATCATGCGAATGCCTGATAGGCCGCCGTCCAGAATGCCGCAGTGAACAGCAGCGCGGCAATCAGCGGCCAATTCCAGCCGCCGGCAAAATACCATTCGCGCTTTTCCATGGCTTCAGCCCCTCCGTTCGATGAAGTAGCGGCCTTCCGACCAGTTCAGCGTCACGATCTCGTCGGGTTCGCATGTGGAAGGCGGGCCGATGTGAATTTCGCCCTCGGCTATCTTTTCGGCCGTCTGTTTGTCGTTGCCTTGATAGTATCGGCTGGCCGCCTCCATGCTTTCGAAATGGCTTGTGCCGATACGATAGCCGCGACCAGCTGCCGGCGCGGTTGCAACCGGCGCGGCTTCCTTCGCCAGTTCATCGCCGACCAGCACGACAAGGACGGTTCCAGTTCCGGTTCCGCTTTCCTTGAATGATCCGGCCGGCAGATCGTACTTTTCGCCGCCGCGCTCATCGAACCAGGCGCGAAATTCCGTTGCCTTGCGATCCTGCCGGAAGAATGGACCCGGCGACATGACCGCGACCAGCCGGCCGCCATCGCGCAGCATCTTGAAGGCGTGGCGCACATGCTCGATATCTTGCCCGTTTTCAAAGGGCGGGTTCATCAGCACGCGGTCAAAGCGCGGCGCGGTCTCGGCTTCCATGAAATCGGATCCGGCGAGCGTGTAGCCTTTGGCGGTCAAAATCTCCCGCAAGCTGAAATGCCGTTCGAACGTGGTGAGCTTGGCCAGCGGAGCGGCTTCCGCCATGGCGTCCAGAATAGCGCCGCCGCCGCCTTCCGGTTCCAGCATGTCGAATTCGCCGGCCGGCATGTCGGCAAGGTCAATCATCTGATCGATGACGGCGCGCGGCGTCGGGAAGTAACCGGGAATCTTCGCGAATTGCAGCGCCTGGACCTTGCGGCGCAACTCCTCGGCTTGCTTGTCGGCCTCGCTTTGCCCGGCGATCATTGCCCAAAGCGCGCGCGTTGCCGGCGTGTCATTGGCCGGTTTGCCGCTATCATGGCCGGCGTCGTAATAGCCGCCATTGCGCACGATCTCGGAGCGCGCCAGGTCATGGACGACTTTCTTTGACGTTGCGCCGCGCAATTCGAGCGGAACGGTTCCGGCGTCATGGTGCGCCGCCAGGGCGCGCAATGCCTGTTGCGTCCGCTGCAGCCAATAGCCGTCAAGCCGTGCGCTATCGGCTTCGCGCTGGCGCTTAGGCGTGTTTGTCTGCCGGTCGCGGAATTTATGGTCTATATCGCCTTGCATGGCGTCGGCCATGGCGCGCAGCTTGTCGCCGGTCGCGACGTTGGCACGCGCTGGCGCCTCGGCACGCTGTTCTTGGGTCGACGGCTTGCCCTTCGGCCAGCATGTCGAACAGTTGAAGCCTAAGCCATGCGGGCATTGTGGGCATGATCCGGGGCCGGCCGCTGATGGTTCGGGATTGGCGAAGGTATCCGCCGCTTCCTGTTTCTTGAAGGCGAAGCCGCCCGGCGTCTTGCCCCATGGTTTTGTATACCAGCCGCCAAGAGTCTCGGCCAAATCACGAAGCCGGTTGAACTCGTCGCGCTCGACACGTTCGGGCATGATGCAAATGAACATTTGAAAGCCCTTTTTCGTGTGCGTGTGTTCCTCGATCCGAATCCCGGCCGGCGTCACAACGCCAGGCGCGGCCGCTGGAGCGCTTGCCGGCGT
>NZ_RZPF01000109.1:0-12017 GCF_004022735.1 Mesorhizobium sp. M7A.F.Ca.AU.001.01.1.1 | reverse complement strand
GGATATCGTCACGCCCGGCGAGCGTCAGCGTGTTGAGGACGACGTTGGTGACCTGTTCGATCGGGCCGGCCGCACCGGTCACGGTGGTCACGCCCTCGAGCCGGAGTTTGGGATTGACCGCTGCAAACAGCACGGCGAGAATATCGTCGCCGGCTGAATCCACGTCGAGGATTATGCGTTCCATAAAGGCTTCCTTCACTGGGGATTTTTGCCGCCGGGTTCGGTGTTCCTGTCTACCGACAGCAGTTTCCGCATCGATTCCAGCGTCTCCGCGATGATCCTTGGACGCGCCCGGTAGGACAGCGCGAACAATGCGATCAGCGCAACGACATAGGGGACGGTGAGAACCAGGTAGGACGGATAGCCAAACGTCTGCAGGCGCAACGAAAAGGCATCGGCGAAGCCGAACAGCAGGCAGCCGGCCAGCACCTTCAGCGGATCGCCGTTGGAAAAGATCAGGATCGCCACCGCCATGAAACCACGGCCCGACGACATGTTTTCGGTGAACATGGTGATGTAGCCGAGGGACAGATGCGCGCCGGCGAGGCCCGCCAGCAATCCGCACAGCAGGGATGCGATGTAGCGGACGCGGGTGATCGAGATGCCAAGCGCCTCGGCGGCTTCCGGCTTTTCGCCGACGACGCGGATATAGAGGCCGAGCCGCGTCCTGTTGTAGCAGACGACCAGCAGCGGCACGGCGATGAAGGCGGCATAGACGAGCGGCGTGAAGCCGGAGATCAGCGGCGCCCAGGAGCCGAGAAGGTCGCGGGCGCCGGGCAGCTGGACTTTCGGCAGGCCGACGATGCCATGACCGACGATCGAACCGCGCGTGCCGAAGATCGCTTTCATCAGCGAGATCGTCATGCCGCCGGCCAGGATGTTGAGCGCCAGCCCGACGACAACTTCATTGGCCTTGAAGCTCACCACCAGGACAGCAAAAACCAGGGCGAAGACGAGCGCCGCCGCAACGCCGCAGGCGACGCCCGCCAGTGCGGAACCGGTCCAGATCGAACCAAGGACGGCGAAGAAGGCGCCGACCAGCATCTGCCCCTCGAGGCCGATGTTGAAGATGCCGGCCTTGGTGGTGAACGAGCCGCCAAGCGCGACCAGAAGGATGGGCGCGGTGGTGCGAAGCGTCGCCGCGATCAGCGCGACGTTGATGAGCTTGTCTAGAATTTCCATCGCCGCTCCCCTGCCTGGCTGTCGCCGCGCTTTCTCACCAGCACCTGGGCCGACACGCTGAGGATGATCAGCGCCTGGATCACGGTGATGATTTCGCGCGACGCGCTGGTATCGACCTCAAGCAGCAGCGATCCGTTGCGCAGGGCGCCGAAGAACAGTGCGGTGAAGATGGTGGCGACCGGCGAGCCATTGGCGAGCAGGGCGGCGATCAGCCCGTCGAAGCCGAAACCGGGAGCAAATCCTTCCATGAAGCGGTGGTGGACGCCGAGCGTCTCGACGCCGCCGGCCAGCCCGCCGACGGCCCCCGAAAGCAGCAGGACCAGGAAGCCCTGCCGTTTCACGTTGACGCCGCCATATTCGGCGAATTTCGGCGCCGAGCCGACCATCGTGACGCCGTAACCCCATCTGGTGTAGCGGAAGACAAGGGCCGCGCCGACCGCCAGCACCAGGCCAATGACCAGGCCCCAGTTCAACCGCGAAAAAGTGAAGATCTCCGGCAGATAGGATGTCGCCAGGATCGGCGGCGTCTCCGACCAGCCGCCCGGCCGCTTGAACAGGAAGATGGTGAAATAGGATGTGAGCAGCACCGCCACGTAGTTCGACAGGATCGTCGAGACGACCTCGTTGGTGTTGTAGCGGGCGCGGAAATAGGCGGGGATGGCCACCCAGGCCGCGCCTGCCACGATCGCCAGCGCCAGTGCTGCCAGCGTGTGGATGCCCGCGGGCAGGGGCATGGCAAAGCCGACCCAGGCGGCGGCGAAGCCGCCGAGGAACAGCTGGCCCTCGATGCCGACGTTGAACATGCCGCCGCGCAAGCCGATGCAGGCAGCGACACCGCAGATCAGGATCGGCGTCGTCTGCAGCAAGGTCCCGGCAATCTTCTCCTGATCGCCGAAGGCGCCGCGCAACAGTGTCATGAACACACGCACCGGGCTTTCGCCGACCATGAGGATGATGATCGCGCCCATCAGCAGTGCCACGCCGATGGCGATGACCTGGCCGGAAACGGCATGCAAATGGTCTTTCATGATGCGGTCTCCGCGGCGAATTCCGGTGCGGCCACGCCTGCCATCATCATGCCGATGCGCTCCTCGTCGGCGTCATCGCCAGAGACCTCGCCCATGATCCGCCCGTTGAACATCACCAGGATGCGGTCGGCAAGGGCGGCCAGTTCGTCGAGTTGCACGGAAATCAGCAGGATCGCGCGGCCGGCGGCGCGCTGGCGCATGATCTCGTCATGAATGGCCTCCTGGGCGCCGATGTCGACGCCGCGCGTCGGCTGGTCGATCAGCAGGAAATCGGCGCCATTGGTGAATTCGCGTGCCAGAACGACCTTCTGGATGTTTCCGCCCGAAAGCCGCTTGACCGCATCGCTCGGTCCGCGCGCGCGAATATCGAAGCTCTTGATCAGCGTTTCGGCGTTTTGATTTATGGCATTCCAGTTGAGCATGCCGCCACGACTCCATGGTGCACGATGCTGGCGGCCCATCAGGGTGTTGGCCGCTATCGAAGCGTTGCGATCGACCCCGCGTACCATGCGGTCGCCTGGAACATGGGCGAGGCCTGCCTGGCGGATCGCGGCGGGCGAGAGATCGGTGAGATTCTGGCCCTTCAGCCAGGCCCCGCCATGGCTTGCCGGCCGCAGGCCCGAAAGCACTTCCGCCAGCTCCGTCTGTCCATTGCCGGCCACACCCGCGATCCCCACCACCTCGCCGGAGCGGACCGTGAAACTGGCATCGCGAAGGGCCGGCAGCAGGCGATCGTCGCGCGCCCACAGATCCTTCACTTCGAGCACTACGTCGCCGTGCAGCGAAGCGCGCGGCCGGCGGTCGAAGCTGACCTCGCGGCCGACCATCATGTGCACCAACTGGTCCTTGCTGAGCTCGGCCGTCGGCCGGGTCGCCACCTTCCTGCCGTTGCGCAGCACCGTCACCGTGTCGGACACTTCCATCACCTCTTCCAGGTGATGCGAAATGAAGATCACCGTCATGCCCTCGGCCACGAAGCTGCGCAGCGTCTGGAACAGTTCGCGGCTTTCCTGCGGCGTCAGCACCGCGGTCGGTTCGTCGAGGATGATGGTGCGCGCGCCGCGCACCAGGACCTTCAGGATTTCGATGCGTTGCTCTATGCCGACCGAGAGCAGCCCGACGCGCTCGGTCGGATCGACCTGCAGGCCGAAGCGCTTCGACAGGTCGCGCGTTCGCGCCACCTGCGCAGCGTGGTCGATAAGTCCATGGCGACGGATTTCCATGCCGAGAAAGACGTTGTCGGCAACCGAGAGCGAGGGAACCAGCTTGAAATGCTGGTGAACCATGCCGAGGCCGGCCTTTATCGCGACGGACGGATCGGCGATCACGATCTCTTCACCGTTCAGCCGGATCGAGCCTTCGTCCGGCTGCAAGAGGCCGAACAGGATGTTCATCAGCGTCGTCTTGCCGGCACCGTTCTCGCCGATGATGGCGTGGATCTCGCCGCGGCGGACCGCAAGGTCGATGCCGTCATTGGCCACGAATGCGCCAAAACGCTTGGTGATGCCGGTCAACTCGACGGCCATCGCGGCATTGCTGTGGAGGGTCGGCGACCCCGGCGTGTTCGACAACATGGCTCTCGCAGATTGGACACTGATCCGCCGCGGCAAGCCGCGGCGGATCAGTCTAGCGCTTTCTTGGGAGGGAGGCGCTGGTGTTGGCTTATTTCGCCTTGGCGATCACGATCTTGCCGTCGACGATGCCCTTTTTGATCTCGTCGAGCTTGGCGGTCATCTCTGCCGGGATCTTGGCGGCGATGTCATCGCAGACCTTGACCTCGACACCGCCCGAGGCGAGGTCGAAAGTGCGGGTGCCGGCGGTGATCTTGCGGCCCTCGACCTCGTCCTTGATCAGCGTATAGACGGCGATGTCGCCGCGCTTCAGCATGCTGGCGAGCACATTTCCGGGGGCCGAGCCGCACATGTCGATGTCGACGCCGATCGAATATTTGTCGACCGCGGCACTTGCCTGCATCACGCCTTCACCCGTCGGGCCGGCGACGTTGTAGACAATGTCGGAGCCTTGGCCGTAAAGCGCCTGGGCAAGTTCGCTTCCCTTGGCCGGGTCGTCGAAGGTTCCGGCGAAGACGGAGTTCACCTTGACGTCGGGCGCGGCATATTTGGCGCCTTGCTCGTAGCCGCCCAGGAAGTTGCGGATCACCGGGATATCGCGGCCGCCGACAAAGCCGATGGCCTTGCCGTCGCCGATCTTGTCGAAGGCGGTGCCCTTAGCTTCGATCATGCCAGCAAGCGCGCCGGCGACGAAGGATCCCTGCTCCTCGGCGAAATTGGCGTAGATCATCTTGGGGTTGTCGAGGACGCCATCGATGAACACGAAGCGCTGGTCGGGATATTCGGCGCTGACCTTTTGCAGCGAGTCCACCAACTCCCAGCCCATCACGAAGATGAGGTCGTATTGCTTGCCCTTGGCGAGATTCTCGAACTGCTGCTGGTAGTCGAGCGCGCGATTGCCGGTGTCGACCAGCTTGAGGTCGATGCCGAAATCGGTCTTGGCCTTGTTGAGGCCGTTGACGATCGAAACGCCAAAACCCTGTGCGAAATATCCCGAGATCGCGGCCACGGAAACCTTGGCCTGTGCGGCGGCCGGTCCGAACGAAATGGCAAGCATCGTGCCGGCCAGAAATAAACTCTTGAGCGCCCTTTTCATGTCATTCCCCTTCAGCTTTTTTCAGCTTTTGAAGCCACGCTTTGACCATCCCCCACACATCGCCGGGACAACGGCGAGTTCGTTGATGGTCATATGAGTTTAGGAGCGGCTTAACAGGCTGTCAATCGTCATCCGATGCAGTTTTCTTGGCCCTTCGCCCGCTTGCTCGACGTCTGTGCTTGACAAATGTCGATAGGCATAATTGTTGATACTCTAACGAGTTTTATGAACGACGGGATGAAGGAAGAGAACAATGCCGGCTGTGGTGGTCAGGAAATTTCTGGTTCAGATCGAAGAGATATTCCATGAGGGCGGACCCCACGCGGCACGTCCGCTCAAGCGAGGCGCGATCGTCGCGCTCATCGCCAACCCTTTTGCCGGACGCTATGTCGAAGAGATCACCGGCTTCATGGAAGACCTGAAGCCGCTCGGTCTCGATATGGCTCGGCGCCTGATCGACTCCATTGGTGAGGGCGGCCAGGCCATCGAAGGTTATGGCAAGGGTGCCATAGTCGGCGCCGCCGGCGAGCTTGAACATGGCGCGCTCTGGCACAATCCGGGCGGCTACGCGATGCGCGAACTGCTCGGCAATGCCAAGGCGATCGTGCCTTCGACCAAGAAAGTCGGCGGCCCCGGAACGCGCATCGACATCCCGATCACGCACATAAACGCCTCCTATGTGCGCAGCCATTTCGATGCAATCGAGATCGGCATTGCCGATGCGCCGCGCAGCGATGAAATGGCGGTCATCCTGGCGATGACCACCGGCGCACGCGTTCATGCACGGGTCGGCGGCCTTGCCGCCGCCGACATCAAGGGTGAGGACGGACTGCGATGAGCCCGGAAATCCGCCGTATCATCACCATCGTCGAGGAAACCCGGATCGAAGGCGGGCGGCCCGTCGATCCGCCGACGCGGCGTGCCGCAGCCATTGCGGTCATCCGCAACCCCTATGCGGGTACCTACGTCGAGGATCTGTCGGCACTCAGCGCCATCGGCGAAGCGTTGGGAGATATCTTGCCCAGGCGCGCCGTCGCTGCTCTGGGCATTGCCGGCAACCGGGTCGAGAGCTTCGGCAAGGCGGCCGCCGTCGGCGCCGATGGCGAGCTCGAACATGCCGCCGCCATCCTTCATCCAAAGCTCGGCGCCCCGTTCCGCGACGTGCTCGGCAAGGGCGCCGCGCTCATTCCCTCATCGAAGAAGCGCGGCGGCCTCGGCGTGCCGCTCGATATTCCGCTCGGCCACAAGGACGCGGCGCGGGTGCGCAGCCATTTCGACGGCATGGAGGTTCGTGTTCCCGACGCACCGCGTGCCGACGAGATCGTCGTCGCTATCGCCGTCACCGATTCCGGCAGGCCGCACCCGCGCGTCGGCGGGCTGACCAAGGACAAGATTGTCGGCATTGACGGCGTCGGCTGACCGTCAGGCCGCCAGGACTTCCGGCACCCGCATCGCCGGAGGCGTATTTCTGCTCCGGCCTGTCCGCACCTCGCCGTCGATCACGACCATGCCAATGCCTGGAAGATTGCCGAGCGCCACGCTGTCGAGCAGCCCGTCGCCGGCACCGCCGATCGCTTGATCCATGAAGATCAGGTCGGCGGCGCGCCCCACCTCGATGATGCCGCGATCATCCAGTCCGCGCACGCGCACCGTGTTGCCGCTGGCAAAACAGAACGCCACTTCCGGCGCGATACCACCAAGCGAAGCCAGCATGGTCAGGGTCCGCAGGATGCCGAGCGGCTGGACGCCGGATCCGGCCGGGCTGTCGGTGCCGAGGATGACGCGCGAAAGTTCGCCGCGCTGCCTTGCCAGGTCGAGCACGAACAGTCCGGTGCGCAGATTGCCGTTATGGACGATTTCAAGCGCCCTCGAACCCTTCTCGCAGATCTGCCGTATTTCCGCCTCGGGCAGGGCGGTTGGCCCGCCATTGACGTGGGCGACGATGTCGGCGTCGACCTCCAGCACGACATCCGCGCCGATGCGGCCGGAGCCGGGCAGCGACGGGCCGCCTGTGTGGGTCATCGAGGTCATGCCGTATTTGCGCGCCCAGGCGATCATCTTCCGGCCGGTCGGCCCATCCTTGACGCCGCCAAGCCCGACCTCGCCGACAAGCGTCACGCCGGCCTCGGCGAGACTGCGGAAGTCTTCCTCGGTAAGGCCGGGTTCCAGGATCGGTGCCCCGGCCAGGATCTTCATGCCGTTCGGACGGAAGTTGGAGAAGGTGCGCTGCGCCGCGATCGCCAACGCCTTCAGCCCGACAAGATCGCGCGGTCGGCCCGGCGTGTGGACTTCCCCCGCCGAGATCATGGTGGTGACGCCGCCATGCACGGTCGAATCCATCCAGCCGATCTGGTTCTGCCGGGGCGTCCAGTCGCCGGCCACCGGATGGGCGTGGTTGTCGATAAGACCCGGCGCGACCGCACAGCCCATCGCATCGATGATCGTCGCCGCGCTGCCGCCATCAATGTCGCCTGCCTTGCCAATGCCTGATATGCGTCCATCGCTCACGACGATGGTGTCGGCGTCGATGATCGGTTGTGCGAGATCGCCGCTCAGCATGAGACCGATATTGCGGACGACGAGCGTGTTGGCAGACGACTGGAGGTCGGACGACATCGGTTCTCACTTTTGCTGTTATGGAAAAAAGGACTGGACGCGGCTTATTTGCCGCCGTCGCCATTCGTTGGGTCGTCGTCATTGATGCGCTGGAGCAGGCGAAGCAGCGTCGCCTGCTCAGCCGGGGAGAGCGGCGACAGGAACCGCCGCCCGACCTCGACGCTGCGTTCGAGCCGTTCCAGCGTATAGTCGGTCCCTTTGCTGGTCAGCGCGATCATCGTCAGGCGTTGGTCGGTTTCGGAGGCGCTGCGCGTGATCAGCCCGTGTTTGAGCAGTTTGCGCATGACGATGCTGATGGTCGACGGGTCCATCGCCGTCAGCCGGCCGAGATGGTTCTGCGAGACTTCGCCATGCTTGAGGATCGTGGCGAGCGCCGCGAATTGCGTTGGCGAAAGGTCTTCGCCGGCCATGACCTGCTGGAAGCGCAGTGTCGCGCGCTGATGCGCCCGGCGGATGACGTGCGCCGGGTGACGGTCCAGTTCATAGCCGGTCTCGGCGTATTGCTGCAGCACTTGCTCGCGGCTCGGGGGTGCATCGCCGCTCGGCGTTTTCGAGGTCGCGCCTTTTTCGGATTGCGGTTTCTTTTCAGTCGTCACACCGGACTCCTATCGCCGCTGTCTCGGATGTCGCCGGTTTGGAAAAGCTCAAGCCGCGACCTCCGCTGGTTGAAGCGACGTCCCGTCGCGGAGGGCTGCGACGACATCAGCCGAATCGCTGACCACGCCGAAATGGGTCGCTATGTCGTAGAGCGAGCTTTCCTGCTCGCGTGGTCCCGTTGCCGCGCAGCAATCGCTTGGCACCACCACCTCATAGCCCTGGAAAAAGGCATCATGGACGGTCGAGCGCACGCAGATGTTGGTGACCACGCCGAAAATGACCAACTGATCGACCTGCATGTCTTTCAGCGTCAGGTCCAGGTCGGTTTGAAAGAAGGCCGAGTAGCGCCGCTTGATGACATGGATCTCATCATCGCGGGCGCCGAGATCCTCGATGATCTCCGGCCCCCAGCTTCCATCCAGGCAATGCGGTGTGCGCTTCAGCCATTCGCGCTCTCGTCGCATGCCCGGTCGGTGGCTGTCATGGACCCAGATCACCGGCACGCCGGCGGCGCGCGCAGCCTCGATCACGGCCAGTTGCGGCGCGACCAGCGTCTCGTACCCAGGCAGGACCATGGCCCCGCCGGGCTTGCAGAACTCATTGACCATATCGATGACGATAATGGCCGCACGGCGTGGATCGAGGCGCACCGCATCATCGTGCCGATGTGAGGAAAAACTGTCCACGGACATGGCGAGCTCCTTTGACCGATCGTTGATGCTCATACAAAAAACCCTAGTGGATGCCAAGTCAATCCCGTTCGACGCAAAGCGTGCTGGTCGGCCTTGCGCACCGCGCTCCGACAAGCGTATGCGCTATTTGCCCATCGCGAAATGGCCTTGACAACGCTTGTCAGGCATGTGCTCGATTTGTATGACCATCAATGATATTCAAGCCGCTGAATTGCGGAGCCGAGGCCGAGATATGAAAACCATCGTCACCGGAGCCAGCGGCCTGCTTGGCCGCCATGTGGCCGAGGCTCTGGTTGCGGCCGGCCACGATGTGCTTGGTGTCGATGCCGTGGTGCCGGGTGAGGTCGCATGGCGCCACGCAACCGCCGATTTGACCGATCTGGGATCGACACTGCAGCTGGTGCGCGATTGCGATGCCGTTGTGCATGTCGCGGCCATTCCGCGGCCGACCGGCCGGGCCGGCGGCGAGGTGTTCAAGACCAACATCGCGACCGCCTACAATGTGGTCGAGGCAGCCGCCATGGCCGGCGCCAGGCGCTTCATCTATGCCTCATCCTTCAGCGTCTTCGGCTATCCCTTTTTCGAAAAACCTGTGCGACCGCCCTATCTGCCGGTCGACCTGGACCACCCGGTCGGCGCGCAGGACCCGTACGGCCTGTCGAAATGGCTGGGCGAGGAAATCGTCGACGCGGCGGTGCGCCGCGGCGCCTTTTCGGCGGTCAGTATCCGCATGCCGTGGATCCAGACGCCGGGTTCATTTTTCGAGGGCGTCGGGCCGCGCCGCGCCACGGCCGACAGTGCCCGCGACCTGTGGGCCTATCTCGACGCGCGCGACGCCGGGCAGGGCTTCCTGCGGGCGCTTGAATGGCAAGGCGACGGCCATCTGCGCGTCCTGCTCAGCGCCGCCGACACCTTCATGGAAGAGGAAACCGAAGCGCTCGTGCGCCGGGTCTATCCCGATGTCGCTCTATCGCGGCCGATCGCCGGCTTTGGCGCCGTGCTCGACACGGTCCATGCGCGCGAAACGATCGGCTTCGAACCACAATATTCATGGCGTTCCTATCCAAAGCCGGAGACCGGGGGATGAAACGATTCGACCAGAAGAAGATCCTTGTCACTGGCGGCGCCGGCGCGATCGGCGGCGCGGCGGTGCGGCGTTTCCTTGACGAAGGCGCGCGCGTCGCCATTGTCGATCGCAATGGCGCGGCGGCGCAGCAACTGGCTCGCTCACTGGGTGAAAACGCCATTGCCATCGAAGCCGACGTCACCGATGAAGCGGATGTGCGGCGCGCCGTCGAGGCGACCGTCGAGACGTTCGGCGGCCTCGACGTGGTGTTCAACAATGCCGGCATTTCCGGCGTCGTCGCTCCCGTTCACGACCTGCCGGTCGAGGACTGGGATACGACCATCCGTATCAATCTGCGCGGTATCTTCCTCGTCCTGCAGGCATCGCTTCGGGCGATGATCAAGGCGGGGACCGGTGGCTCGATCGTCAACATGGGCTCATCCATGGCCGGTTGGGACGTCCTTTCGGGCGGTGCCGGCTATGTCGCTTCCAAACACGGCGTGGTCGGCCTGACGCGGGTTGCGGCGCTCGATGCTGCGCCCTACGGCATACGCGTCAATGCCATTTGCCCCGGCGTGATCGAGACGACGCTTGGCGTGCCGGCTTCCGGTGACGGCGAATTCAAGAGCAGCGTCCAGCATTTCGCCGACCGCATTCCATTGCGCCGCATCGGCCAGCCGGACGATGTCGCGGCCGCCGTGGCTTTCCTGGCCTCGGACGAGGCGAGGCACGTCACGGGCGTGGATTGGCTGATCGACGGCGGCCAGACCTTGCAGAGCTGGGCCAACGCCCCTGATGGCGGTGCGTTTCCGAAATTTCGCTAAAGCTCAATTTCGCTGCTCGATTTGCTTGAGCATTGATCTGCAAGAATTCGGCAAACCAATTGTCGGATGCCGGCCGCTCCCGCTAAAGGCCAGGCCCCATTCGCGATCTACTTCACGCCGATGCCGGCGGTCAGGCCGCCATCGATCTTGTAGTCCGCGCCAGTGCAGAAGCCGGCCTTCGACGAACACAGGAAAGCGATAAGTTCGGCCACCTCCTCCGGCTCGCCGATGCGCCCGATGGGGTGCGCTTCGCCGAAGCGCTTGTAGGCGGCCTCGACATCGGCGTCCGTGCCGTTCTCGCCGCGGGCGGCCTTCTCCAGGATCGGGGTGCGGATCGAGCCGGGGCTGACGGAATTGACGCGGATGCCGGAGCGCGCATGGTCCAGGGCCAGGGCACGCGTCAGCGTGTGGATGGCGCCCTTGGTGGTGGCATAGGCGGCGACGTTTTGCTGGCAGGCAAAGCCCTGCACCGAAGCGACGTTGACGATGGCGCCGCCGCCCCTGCGGACCATTTCCGGGATGCCGAAATGCGCGGTCAGATAGATCGACCCGACATTGACCGCCATCGCCTTGTTCCAGGTCTCGAAATCGGTGCTGACGGCGGTTCCGTACGGATGCACCGCCGCCGAATTGACGACGATATCGAGGCCGCCGAACCGCTCCACGCCGGCCGCGACCGCGTCGCGAACCTGATCGGGCACGGAGACGTCGGCGCCTATGACCAGCGCCCCGGCTGCGGAGCTTTCCAGCTCCGCTTTCAGTAGAGCGTTGGCCGCGCGGTCGATGCCGCAGGCGATGATCGCAGCGCCCCCTGCAGCGAGGCGTCTGGCGGTTGCGAGGCCAATCCCGGTCGTCCCCGTCACCAAGGCAACCTTGCCGTCGAAATCCTTCATTGGGAAAACTCCTTCATTCGCTGTCCGAAACCGGTTCCTAGTTTGACACCCATTGTGGTCCAACAATAGGTTGCCATCCTCTCGCAGAAGGAAGCGGCAATGGAACAGTGCTGGCGCTGGTATGGACCAAACGACCCGGTAACGCTCGATCATGTCAGGCAGGCCGGTGCGACCGGCGTGGTGAGCGCCTTGCACGATATCTATGACGGGCGCGCCTGGCCGCTCGAGAGCATTCTGGAGCGCAAGCGTGTCATCGAGGCCGCCGGCCTGACATGGTCGGTGGTCGAGAGCATTCCGGTCCACAACTCCTTCAAGGTCGGCGCGCCGGAACGCGAGCGCTACGCCGGCTACTATCGCGACTCAATCCGCGCGCTCGCCAAGGCCGGCATTGCGACGGTCTGCTACAATTTCATGCCGGTGGTCGACTGGACCCGCACGGATCTCGCCTATCG
>NZ_RZPF01001100.1:0-1292 GCF_004022735.1 Mesorhizobium sp. M7A.F.Ca.AU.001.01.1.1 | reverse complement strand
ACGCAAGTCGGCCGGGCTTCCGCCGGATGTTTTTTCCAGGCCTGCCTTGGCCGGATCAGTTGCAGACCCTGACTTCCCTGACCACCCTATGATGATGCTTCCAGGTCGTGACAACCTTGGTCCGGCAGTGCTTCTTCATGTGCATGTGATCGTGGGTCTTGACGACAATGGTTTCGGCCTGCGTAGGGGCGATGGCCGCCGAAGCGGTTGCCAACGCGATGACCGATGCCAGTAGAATCTTCTTCATGGGTATCCCCGGGTTTGAACGAACGAGGGAGAAACCGTTGACGGCCCGAGGCGTTCCACGATCACGGCAATGTCAGGCCGGTGTGATCGGAAGCCGGCGGGCCGCGCGACCGGATCCGGCCACGCAGCAAAAAGCCGCGCTGGTTGCCCGGCGCGGCTTTGTCGGTTGATTTGCCGTCATTTGGTCTGGAAGCGGGCTACCGACATGAACTTGACGGCGTTGCCGGTGAAGCGATTGGCATCGGCCACCTGGCTGCTCGGCTGGAAGCCAGCGGTGTAGACCTCGCTCGGCGGCGTGTGCACGATGCTGTAGGCGTAACCCGGCGCCGTCGTCGCGCTTGAAACGGTGGCGACCTGCTCGCCGCTGGTCAAGGCCCAACGGGCGGCCTGCGGTGCGGCTGCAACCACCATGGCCTTGGGGCCTGGCTTCAGGTCGCGGGCGGTGGCTCTCGATTCCTTGCGGGTCGTCTTGACGCCGGCGCCGATCGCGGCGGCCGGATCGGAACCGACTGGGCGGGCCACGACAGCATCGCGCGGCGATGCGGTGTTGGTGCCCGGATCGTTGAACGCCGAACGCGGCTCGGACCCGGACAAGGAAGCAAGCTGGTAATCGGCCGCACCGACCTGGGCATTGGCCTCGTCGAGCACGGCCTTGACCGCGTCCGGCCTGGCCATCTCGGGCCGCGCCGTCGGCAGCACCGAGAACGCATCGGTCGCGGTCTTGCCTTGGTCGGCCGTCTCGGCCAGCGCCATCAGCACATCCTTGCTGGGCGGCGCAGCCAGAGCGGCCGGCAGCGAATTGTCGGGACGCCATGTCGGCAACGGTATGTTGTTGACCGCGACCTGGGTCGCATCAGCCGAAGCCGTTGCATCGGCCATGCCGAAAGGAACGCTCGCCGGCGCATGCGCGGTCGCCACGGCCTGCTCGGTGGTGGCTGTCGCCTCCGCCATCGCGAAGGGAACATTCTCAGGCTGCTGCGCGCCGACATCGGCTTTCGGCCGCGGTGCGAAATCCGGCAGCGGAATGCTTCGGGCCGGCAATGCCG
>NZ_RZPF01001099.1:0-1292 GCF_004022735.1 Mesorhizobium sp. M7A.F.Ca.AU.001.01.1.1 | reverse complement strand
GGCGGTGACGGTCGCCTCGGTCGGGCCGTAGGTGTTCAGGATCTGCCGCCCCGGCTTCGACCAGCGCACCACCAGATTGTGCGGACAGGCCTCGCCGCCCACCAGCAGCGTGCGCAGGCTGGGCACATCCGATGTCATCGACGACAGCAGCGTCGGGCTGCAGGCGATGCAGGTGATGTCATGGAGCCGCAGGAAATCGGCGAGTTCCTCGCCCACCAGCGGCATCTGGCCAGGAGCGGGCACCACCGTCGCGCCGGCGACGAACGGCACCCAGATCTCTTCGGAGGAAAAGTCGAAGGCGATCGTCATGCCCTGGTAGACGCGGTCGCCCGGCCGGTAGCCGTAGGAGGCGGCGGCGACGCGGATGAAATTGACGAAACTCTGGTGCTTGATGACCACGCCCTTGGGCTTGCCGGTGGTGCCCGACGTGTAGAGGATGTAGCAGGTGTCGTCCGCTGAAGCGGCCTTCGCATGCGGCTGCAGCGGCGCGTTGGATTGTCTGGAGATTTCGGCAGCAGTGCTGTCGATCAGCAGATGCGGGACCGGCAGCTGGCCGGCGCGCGACGCATAGGCGGCGATGGTGACGATCAGGCTGACGCCGGCGTCTTCGATGATGAGCGCCATCCGCTCCTCGGGAAAGGCGGTCGCCAGCGGCACGAAGGCAGCGCCCGCCTTCATCACGGCGAGCAGCGCGACATAGGTCTCCGCCGAGCGGTCGAGGATGAGCCCGATGCGGTCGCCCGGCTTCACGCCGCGCTTGATCAGCAGGCGGGCGAACTGGTTGGCCCGCCTGTCCAGCTCCCGATAGGTCCAGACACGCCCGTCGGAGATCACCGCCGGCAGCGCTGCGAACATCTCGGCAAGCTGTTCGAAGACGGTGTCGAGCCGCTCGCCGGGCAAGCCTTGGCGGGCAAAGTCGGCGCCCGTCAGGATTTGCCCGCGCCTGGCTGTCGCGGGAGCCGTTCTTACCAGCGCATCGACACCTGCCGGGCCGCTTTCCAGCCCCGATCGTTCCGCGTCCAGTTCGGCGACATCGACACCGTGATCCATTTCCATACTTTCCCGTCCAGGCCGGGCATTGCCCGGCACGGCCATTTTTCCAGTTGTTGTGGGATGCTTATGCCATCCGATCTTTTCGGCAGTTTTTCCGAACTGTTGAATATTGTTTCTGAACTGTGTCTGGGCGGGGTTTTGAGCCTCCCTTGGCGGCTGCGCCCGGCGGCAACGCCGGCGCGCGCGCCAGCGTTTTTCTGGAACCAGCCTTGAGGCCCCGCATTCTATGAGCAGGGACT
>NZ_RZPF01001098.1:0-1293 GCF_004022735.1 Mesorhizobium sp. M7A.F.Ca.AU.001.01.1.1 | reverse complement strand
TGGTGGCGCAGAGCCTGTTTTCCGGGATCAGCCGCACCGTGTCGGCCGGAAAATCCTTGAGATGACGCAACGGCTCGCGGCCGATCTCGGCCACCGCGGCGCCATCGACGAAATTGTCGACCTTGGCGAGCTTGAGCCGTTTCCCCGCTGCGAGGCTCTCGCGCAGGCTCGGCGCGCCTGCCGGTTCGCAGAAGACGAAGTGTGCTTCCCTGCCCTGATCGGCGAAATAGTGGGTGACGCCCGCGGCAAGTCCGCCACCGCCGACCGGCAGCATGACGATATCGGGCATGCGGGCGCCCGGCATCTGGTCCGCGATCTCGTAGGCGACGGTTGCCTGGCCCTCGATGATGTCCTTGTGATCGAAAGGCGGCACCATATGGGCGCCGGAACTGTCGGTGAATTCCAGGGCAGCGCGATAGCAATCGTCGAAGAAATCGCCGACCAGTCTGATCTCGATGAAATCGCCGCCGAACAGCCTGGTCTTGTCGATCTTCTGCTGCGGCGTCGTCACCGGCATGAACACGACGCCTCGCCTGCCGAAATGGCGGCAGACGAAAGCAAAGCCCTGCGCGTGGTTGCCGGCGGACGCGCAGACGAACAGTTCGGCCTCGTTGCCGGCCGCCAGTGTCTTGCGGAAGAAATTGAAGGCGCCGCGGATCTTGTAGGAGCGGACCGGCGACAGATCCTCGCGCTTCAACAGCACCCGCGCACCGGTCTTTTTCGACAGATAGTCGTTTTCCTGTAGCGGCGTTTCAGGGAAGATCTGGCGGATCGCGGCGGCAGCGGCAGCAACGCGGGAAGAGAAACTGTTCATCGGAAACCACCCCTGGGGAAAATCACCTTGCGTTGCATGCTGTCCGCGGATCTCTATCATTAATCGGGTCGCGAACGTTCGGTTGTTGAGCGCCATGACCAGGTGCGGCGCGAGCCCGCCTATCACATATCCGGCTCCCCAGCGCCATCGTCCATCATTTACGTCCTTCCGGGCGGAAATTTTGCGAAATATTTTCAGCTACTTGCGGGTGCATTCTCATGCCCCCTCGCATCGGGCGGTATGAAATCGCTATCTCCGCGGGGATTGGAGGGCCAGCGGCGACGCCGCTCATTGCGCACATCACGCAGGCGTTTCCCGCCATTTTGGCTTTCGCGCAACACTGCGATGGCCGCAGCGGGGCGCCGATCACATTTCGACTCGACAGGACTTAGTTCTGCCGCACTCTGCCTGTCCGGGAGGTATCGTGAGGATAGACAGGCCTTTCGGCCGGAGTTGGAAATTCAGGCGTGCCTTTGAAG
>NZ_RZPF01001097.1:0-1306 GCF_004022735.1 Mesorhizobium sp. M7A.F.Ca.AU.001.01.1.1 | reverse complement strand
GTTGAGGCAGGGGGATATTTCGATGAGCGAGGGACACTCGACCTATACGCCCAAAACCGGTCTCGGACGCTGGTTCGACGCCCGCATGCCGCTGCCGCGGCTGGTCTATGACAGCTTCGTTGCCTATCCGGTGCCGCGCAACCTCAACTATGCATGGACCTTTGGCGGCATCCTGTCGATCATGCTGGTGGCGCAGATCCTGACCGGCATCGTGCTGGCCATGCATTACACGGCCGACACCAATCTGGCCTTCGGCTCGGTCGAGAAGATCATGCGCGACGTGAATTCGGGCTGGCTGCTGCGCTACATGCATTCGAACGGCGCCTCGTTTTTCTTCGTCGCCGTCTACATCCACATCTTCCGTGGCCTCTATTACGGCTCCTACAAGGCGCCGCGCGAACTGCTGTGGATCCTCGGCTGCATCATCTATCTCCTGATGATGGCGACCGGCTTCATGGGCTACGTGCTGCCATGGGGCCAGATGAGCTTCTGGGGCGCCACCGTCATCACCGGCTTCTTCAGCGCCATTCCGCTGGTCGGCGACTGGATCCAGCAGCTGCTGCTCGGCGGCTTTGCCGTCGACAACCCGACGCTGAACCGTTTCTTTGCGCTGCACTATCTGTTGCCGTTCATGATCGCCGGCGTTGTCGTGCTGCACATCTGGGCGCTGCATGTCGTCGGCCAGTCGAACCCGACGGGCATCGAGGTCAAGTCGAAGACCGACACCGTGGCCTTCACCCCCTACGCGACCATCAAGGACGCGTTCGGCATGATCGTGTTCCTGTTCTTCTTCGCCTATTTCGTCTTCTACCTGCCGAACTATCTCGGCCATCCCGACAACTACATCGTCGCCAACCCGCTGAAGACGCCGGCCCACATCGTGCCCGAATGGTACTTCCTGCCGTTCTACGCGATCCTGCGCGCCATCACCTTCAATGTCGGGCCGATCAACTCCAAGCTCGGCGGCGTGCTATGCATGTTCGGCGCCATCGTCATGTTGTTCCTGGTGCCGTGGCTCGACACTTCGAAGGTGCGCTCGGCGGTTTACCGGCCCTGGTACAAGCTGTTCTTCTGGCTGTTCGTGGCCGATGCCATCCTGCTTGGCTGGCTGGGCTCGCAGCCGGCAGAAGGCAGCTATGTGTTCATGGCGCAGATGGCGACATTGTTCTACTTCGCCTTCTTCCTGATCGCGCTGCCGGTGCTCGGCCTGATTGAGACGCCGCGACGGTTGCCGAACTCGATCACCGAGGCGGTGCTCGAGAAGAACAAGGGCGGCAGCGCGATCAGGAAGAAGGCGAAGTAGAAC
>NZ_RZPF01001096.1:0-1310 GCF_004022735.1 Mesorhizobium sp. M7A.F.Ca.AU.001.01.1.1 | reverse complement strand
AGATTTCGCTGGCCACCTACATCGCCGGCAACATCGTCTTCGAATCCAAGTTCAACCTCGGCTACCTCAAGCCGATCTTCCAGCGCGAGTTCCTGAACGAAAACCGGCTTCGCTATGACGAGAAGCTGAGGATCGGCGAAGACTACATCCTCTTTGCCGCCGCCCTGGCCAACGGCGGAAAATGCGTCGTCGAGCCCGATATCGGCTATGCCTACCATATTCGCAGCGTCTCCATTTCGCGCGTGCTCGAGCTTCACCACGTCGAAGCCATGCGCAGGGCGGATGCCGTGTTCGCTCAAACCCATCGGATGGATGAGGCCGCGCAAGCCGCGTTCGCGCGGCGTGGCCGCAGCCTGCGCAAGGCGGCATCGTTTCTGTCACTGGTACAGCACATCAAGGCGCGGTCCCCGCTCAAGGCGATCCGGACTGCGCTCAGCGACCCGGCGGCGGTCAGGCATATGGGCATGCCGATCGCCGTGCGGTTGCGAAGAATGGCGGCACAATTTGCCGTCGGGGCGGGGAGGTGAAGATGCAGGCACATGGAGGGAATTTTCGTGGCCTGTGAACGGATTGAAGTCGATCTCCTCAGAAGGAATTTGCGATGAAGAAAATCAGGAAGGCCGTGATACCGGTGGCGGGGCTTGGAACGCGGTTCCTGCCGGCGACCAAGTCGATGCCGAAGGAAATGCTTCCCGTCGTCGACAGGCCCGTCGTCCAATATGCGGTGGACGAGGCCTTCGAGGCGGGCATCGAACACATCGTCTTCGTGACCGGTCGCAACAAGGCGGTGATCGAGGACTATTTCGACCTGCATCCGGAATTGATCGGCACCCTGGAGCAGACCGGCAAGAAGACCCAGCTGGAGGCGCTCGAAAGCATGCTGCCTGTGGCCGGCGCCACCAGCTTCATCCGCCAGCAATCCCCGCAAGGCCTCGGCCATGCCGTCTGGTGCGCGCGCGAGGTTATCGGCAACGAGCCCTTCGCCTTGCTGCTGCCGGACATGGTGTCCTTCGGCGGTCGCGGATGCCTCGCCGAAACCGTCGAGCTTTATGAGCGCACGGGCGGCAACGTAATCGCCGTCGAGCGTTGCGAACCCAGCGAGACCAACAAATATGGCATCGTTGGCCGTGGCGCCGAGATCGGCGGCGGTTTCGAGGTGACGGCCATGGTCGAGAAGCCGGCGCCGGCCAATGCGCCTTCGAATTTCTACATCAACGGCCGCTACATCCTGCAGCCGGAGATTTTCGCGCTCCTGGGCAATCAGCAGCGCGGCGCCGGCAACGAGATTCAACTGACGGATGCCATGGTTC
>NZ_RZPF01001095.1:0-1314 GCF_004022735.1 Mesorhizobium sp. M7A.F.Ca.AU.001.01.1.1 | reverse complement strand
GGTGGCGCCGTACTGGAGCCCGATCCGGCTGGCTGGCGAAGCCGCCCTTTGCGATCACCTGACCGGCGGCAGGCTGGAGTTCGGCATAGCCCGTGGCTCCTATCAATACGAGTTCGACCGCATGGCCGGCGGCATGCCGCAGCAGGAGGGTGTCGCCTATCTCAAGGAACTGGTGCCGGCAGTGAAGAAACTGTGGGCCGATGATTATGCGCATGACGGCCACTATTGGAAGTTTCCGCTGGCCGCGGGCGTGCCCAAGCCATTGCAGACGCCGCATCCGCCGATCTGGGTGGCGGCACGTGACCCCGGCACATTCGACTGGGCCGTAGGCATCGGTGCCAACATCCTGTCGACGCCGCTTTCAGCGCCCGCGGCCGAGATTGCCGTGCTCGGCGAAAAATTTCGCAAGGCGGTCGCCGACCATCCGGAAGTGCCGCGCCCACGCCTGATGATGCAACGCCGCACCTGCATCTACGATCGCCCGGAGGACTGGGAAGTCGCGGTCCGCCACGCCATCGACTACGGGCGCTCCTTCGAGAACCTCTTCCAGAACATCGGCACGGTAAAGAACGGTTTCCCCGAGGCTGTGCCTTATGAAAGCGTCAAGGGCAAGGACAACTACAATCCCGAGAGCATCCGCAAGAACCTGATGTTCGGCACGCCCGACGAGATCATCGAGAAGCTTGAGGACTACGAGGCCGCCGGCGTCGACCAGTACTGCCTGGGGCTGACCTTCAACCTACCGTTCGAGCTGCAGAAGAAGACGATCCGGCTGTTCGTCGACGAGGTCATGCCGCACTTCGCGGCACGCAATCGCACCAGGGCTGTCGTTGTGGGGCACTGATGGCGATGGCGACCGGTTTCTTCGTCCACGGCGATGTGGCGCTCAACTATCGTGTCGACGGGAACGGGCCACAGAAGCTGGTCTGCATCCATGGCGTCGGCTCCTATCTGGAAGCGTGGCGCGGCGTCGTCGCTCGCCTGCCGGATCAGTTCACCGTGCTCACATTTGATCTGCGTGGCCATGGCGGGTCGGCGCGCATCAAGGGACGCTACGAGATTGATGACTTCGTCGGCGATACGCTGGCGCTGGCCGATCATGCTGGCTTTGCGCGCTTTCATCTTGCCGGCTTCTCGCTGGGCGGCCTTATAGCCCAGCGCCTGGCACTGACCCATCCCGATCGGCTTCAAAAGCTGGTGCTGCTGGCGACCGTCGCCGGGCGCTTGCCGGAAGAACGGCAGGCGGTTCTGCGTCGTCTCGCCGCTTTGACCGCCAGCCAGCCGAGTGCGCACCATGCCGCGTCGCTCTCGCGG
>NZ_RZPF01001094.1:0-1318 GCF_004022735.1 Mesorhizobium sp. M7A.F.Ca.AU.001.01.1.1 | reverse complement strand
TCCCTGCACCGCTTACCCATCTCGCCCGCCCTGTTGATCTCCTTCGGGATTGCCTGCGGAATTTGCGTCTGGGCGACATCGGATAAGCCAGTGAGCTTCTTTCAAGCCCAGGCGTCCCCGCAGCTGGAAATGCGCGGGACAGTCGGTAACCTTCAATAGATGGACGATCGTCGATGCTACCGGCGGGCCGGTGCTGTCGTGGACGATCCGCTACCGGCTGCGCACGTCGTTCTCGCGCACGGGCAAGACCGCCACCTCTCGAATTGCGGCGCCACGGGGGATCGCGAATAGCGGGCCGGCAGCCGAGGGCGACGAGGTTCTACACGATCAGAACCTACTCGAAGGAATAAGTGAAACCTTCCTTGGAGGCGCCGACGGTGACTTTGGTCATCTTTTCGCCCTCGAGCGACCGGTTAAGCACGCCGCGGCTCAGTTCCGGCAGCAGCGTGTTGGTCAGGATGGCATCGATCATCCGCCCGCCGGATTCGATCTCGGTGCAGCGGGCCTTGACCAGATCCATGACACCGTCGCCGATCACCAGTTCCGCATCGTTGGTTGCCCGCAACCGGCGAGCGATCTTGGCGAACTGGTGGCCAGTGATCGCTTCGATCATCGAATCAGAGAGCGGATAGTAAGGAATGGTCACCACCCGGCCAAGGAAGGCAGCCGGGAAGACCTTCAGCAATGGGCTGCGCAAGGCGGTATCCAGATCGTCGAGCCCGGTCCGCAGCGTGCCATTCCTTGTGCGGTCCATGATAACTTCGGAGCCGACATTCGAGGTGAGCAGGATCAGGGTGTTCTTGAAATCGATCCGGCGGCCCTCGCTGTCGTCCATCATGCCCTTGTCGAAGACCTGGAAGAAGATTTCGTGGACGTCGGGATGCGCCTTCTCGACCTCGTCGAGCAGGATCACCGAATAGGGTTTTCTGCGCACCGCTTCGGTCAGAATGCCGCCCTTGCCGTAGCCGACATAGCCGGGCGGTGCGCCCTTCAGTGTCGAGACGGTGTGCGCCTCCTGGAACTCGGACATGTTGATGGAGATCAGGTTCTGCTCGCCACCGTAAAGCGTTTCGGCCAGCGCCAATGCCGTTTCGGTCTTGCCGACGCCCGAGGGGCCGCAAAGCAGGAAGACCCCGACCGGCTTTTCAGGCGCGCCAAGCCCGGCGCGGCTGGTCTGCACGCGTTTGGCGATCATCTCCATGGCGTGATCTTGCCCCACAACCCGTTCCGAAAGCGTGGCGGCGAGCTTGAGCGCCTTTTCGGTCTGGCTGGACAGCAGCCGTCCGGTCGGGATCCCGGTCCAGTCCTGGACCACGGC
>NZ_RZPF01001093.1:0-1328 GCF_004022735.1 Mesorhizobium sp. M7A.F.Ca.AU.001.01.1.1 | reverse complement strand
GCCCGGTGCCGATCTGTCCGGGGTGCTGTCGCTGCGCTCGCTGGCCGATGCGCGGCTGATTCGCGACCTCAGCGCGCAAACCGACGAAGTCGTCATCCTCGGCGGCGGTTTCATCGGGCTGGAGATCGCAGCCACGTTGAGGGCCGCCGGCCGCACGGTGACAGTGGTCGAGGCGGTGGACCGGCTGCTCGGCCGCGCCGTGGCGCCGGTGGTGGCGAGCCACGTCCGGCAACGGCTGGAAGCGACGGGCGTGCGCATCCTCACCGGCACCTCGATCGCCGGGCTCGAAGGCGAAAACGGTCATGTCGTGGCCGCGATCACCTCGTCAGGCGAAAGACTGCCGGCGCGCATGGTCATTGTCGGCATTGGTGCCGTGCCGAATGTCGAACTGGCACAGGAAGCTGGCCTCGGCATCGCCAACGGCATCCGCGTCGATCACCAGATGCGGACTTCGGTGCCGGAGATTCTCGCTATTGGCGATGCTGCCTCTTACCGTCACTGGTTCACCGGCGGCGACGTGCGGCTGGAATCGGTGCAGAATGCCACCGACCAGGCGCGGCTTGCCGCGCGCACGATATCAGGCCATGCCGACGCCTATTCTGCGGTGCCATGGTTCTGGTCCGACATCGGCGACATGAAGCTGCAGATGGTCGGCCTGACCGCCGGCGGCGACAGCCATGTCGTGCTGGGCGGCCTTCCCGACAACAAATTCTCGATCTACCACTATGCCGGCGACCGGCTGCTCGGCATCGAATCGGTCAACCGTCCGGGCGACCATATGCTTGGCCGCAAGATGTTGGGCGCCGGCTTCTCGCCGACGCCGCAGACGGTGGCCGCTGGCCCCGAGGGGCTGAAAGCGGCACTGGCTGCTTTCCTCGAGAATGAGCCCGCCAGAGCGGCGGGATAATTCCGTCCCTCAGGCGCGGCACCTTACTGATCAGGCGGCGCAGACTTCGCGGATCGAGCTTTCCAGAATGTCGAGTGCTTCGTTCATGACTTCGTCCTGGATGGTGATCGGCGCCAGGAAGCGGATGACGTTGCCGTAGACGCCGCAGGTCAACAGGATCAGGCCCTTGTCGAGCGCCTTCAACCGGATCGCATTGGCGATCTCGGCTGAGGGCAGGCCCTTCTTGACGTCGTTGAACTCGACCGCGTTCATGAAGCCGAGACCTCTGATGTCGACGATCTCGGGCACGTCGTCGCGGATCGACTGCAGCCGCTGTTTCAGCCTTGCGCCCAGCGTATTGGCGCGGTCGCACAGCTTTTCATCCTCGATCACGTCGAGCACGGCGTGCGCCGCGGCAACGCCGATCGGACTGCCGCCATAG
>NZ_RZPF01001092.1:0-1330 GCF_004022735.1 Mesorhizobium sp. M7A.F.Ca.AU.001.01.1.1 | reverse complement strand
GCTTGGTCTGGTCGTCTGTACCCAGTTCGCGCATCAGCCCGGCAATCAGCGGGTCACCATCCTGGCCCCGGTCGAGGCTGTGCCGGATTGCTTTCGCCGCCTCGCGCACCAATGCCGGCGCGCTGCCCTCGTCGCCAAGGATCCAGCCCCAGCCACCGGCTGCCAGCATCTTGCCATCGGCCGTGCGTGCCACCGCGATCGAGCCTGTGCCGGAGACGACGCCGATGCCGTCGATATAGCCAGCGGCAGGAACCATCAGCTCGGCATCGTTGACCACCTGCACCGCACCACCGGTCCTGCTAGCCAGCAGCGCCTGGAAGCGAAGGCATTGTTCACCCGTGTCGCAGCCATGCGCGCCAACGGCCAGCACAGCGGGCGCGACCCCGCCGCACAATCCCGCGACGATCCCAGCCAGTGTCTCGGCATCAGTCTCCATCTGGCGAATGCGCCAGCTCTCCGTCACCAGCACCTCGTCGGCGATGCGCTCGCCCTGGCACGCCATGATGCGCGTCTTGGTGCCGCCTATATCCACGCCTGCAATGATTTTCTGGGTCACCATATCCACCGCGCAAGCCGGGCTGCCGCGTCCAATCCACGTTAGTTAGGAAACTTTACAAACTATCTTTCCAGACGGCAAGAACTATGATTTGATAATCGTCGTAAAAAGCGCATCAAGCGCGATTGGGAGATTGCAACATGAGCAGGAGAAGGATTGGGCTGGCCCTCGCGGCCGCGTCTTTCGCATGGGGATTGGCAGCCAGCGTGGCGCATGCCACCGACATCTCGTTCTGGACCTGGCGCCAGGAAGACAAGGCCGCCTACAACGAACTTTTCGCCGATTTCACCAAGGCCAACCCGGACATCCATGTGAAGTTCGAGTCCTTCCCGGACGAGAACTATCCGACCATCGTCTCGACGGCCCTGGCCGCCGGCAAGGGTGGCGACGTCATCCACACCCACGCCTATGGCTGGCTCGAGCAGTTCGTGAAGGCCGGCTATTTTGAACCACAGGATCTGACCACGGTGCCTTCGCTCGCCAACCAGCCCGCCGATGCGCTGGTGGCCGGCACCTATCGCGCCGACAAGAAGGTCTATTCGCTGCCCTTCGCTTCGCAGACGCTCGGCCTGTTCATCAACAAGGACGTCTTCGCCAAGACCGGGTTGACCCCGCCGACCACATGGGATGAGTTCATAACCGTCAGCAAGGCGCTGAAGGACAAGGGTATTTATCCCCTCGCCAACGGCATGGGCACAAGCTGGTTCAACGAGATGTTCGTCGCCATCTTCACCAACCCGTTCCTCGGCCAGGATTTCGTCAGCGACCTGACGT
>NZ_RZPF01001091.1:0-1330 GCF_004022735.1 Mesorhizobium sp. M7A.F.Ca.AU.001.01.1.1 | reverse complement strand
CTTCTCCCCTTGTGGGAGAAGGTGGATCGGCGCGCAGCGCCGAGACGGTTGAGGGGTGTTCCAGCGGAGTGAGACGCTGGTGTTCCCTGGAGCACCCCTCATCCGTCGCCTTCGGCGACACCTTCTCCCACAAGGGGAGAAGGGGGAGCTTTATCCCCCCGCCTTCACCTTCTCAAACATCTTGGCGAGGTCGTCATTCTGTTTCATCGGTCCGGTGAAGATGGTGGTCTTCAGCATCACCTCCGGGTCGGACGGCAGCTGCAATTTCTCCAGCTCCTCCTTCGGCACCGCCGCGAAGGCCGAACTGGTCGAGCTGCCATAGCCGTAGGCCTCGATCAGGTATTTGCCGGAATCCGTCTCCAGCCGGCTGTTGATGAAATCATAGGCGAGGTCGACATTCTTGGCGTCCTTGAGCATCACGAAGCCGCAGGCCCAGGTCAGCATGCCCTCCTTGGGCTTCATGAACTCGACCGGCACGCCCTGCTTCTTGAGCGAGGTGGCCGACGCGTTCCAGGTCATGGCGGCGACCAATTGGCCGCTGGCCAGCGCCTGTTCGACGGAGGTCATGTCGGTGGTGTAGTTGGAGAGCAGCGGGCGCTGCTCGCGCAGCTTCTCGGCCACCTTGTCCATTTGCTCCGGCGTCATGTCGAACGGATTGACGCCGGCGAGCAGCGCCGCCACGACAGGCGTGTCATGCACCGCGTCGATCGTCGCCATGCGACCGGCATACTGCTTGTCCCACAAAAGGTTCCAGCTCGCTTCCGGGTTCTTCACCAGATCGGTGCGGTAGAGGATCGAGGTGTTGCCCCAGTCCCACGGCACCATCCAGACCTTGCCGTCGCCAGCCTGCAGGTCTGGCAGGTTCTTGAACACCGGGAAGATCGAGTCCCAGTTCTTGATGCGCTTGGTGTCGATCGGCTGCAGCAGGCCTTCCTTGTTCCAGCGCGCCACCTTGTCATAGCAGGGATGCGCAATGTCGGGTCGGAAGCCGGCCTTGACCTTGGTGAAGGCGTCATCGTCGTCACCGAAGATCGAGGCCTCGACGCCATCGGGATGCGCGGCAAGGAAGCTCTTGTTGAAGTCGGGCAGTTCATAGCCCGACCAGGTGAAATATTGCAGTTTGTCGCCGGCGAAAGCGACGGTCGACGACAGCGCCAGCGCGAACGCCGTCAATCCAGCGCAAACAGTCTTTGCAGAGATCGATTTCAGGTCGAATGCCATTGCAGTTCTCCTCTCTTGGTTTGTTTTGGTTGTGATGGATCCGCAGGCTTTGGCGCCGTGGCGGACAAGCCGCGATGGCGCAGGATTTCAGCTGCTGCAGCGATGACGA
>NZ_RZPF01000108.1:0-12080 GCF_004022735.1 Mesorhizobium sp. M7A.F.Ca.AU.001.01.1.1 | reverse complement strand
CCAACGGCGCGCAGATCATCGACATCAACATGGACGAGGGTCTGATCGATTCGAAGAAGGCCATGGTCGAATACCTCAACCTGATCGCCGCCGAGCCGGACATCGCCCGCGTTCCTGTCATGGTCGACAGTTCGAAATGGGAGATCATCGAAGCCGGCTTGAAATGCGTGCAGGGCAAGCCGCTGGTCAACTCCATCTCGATGAAGGAGGGCGAAGAAGCCTTCCTGCATCATGCCAGGCTGGTCCGCGCCTATGGCGCCGCCGTCGTCGTCATGGCCTTCGACGAGGATGGCCAGGCCGACACCAAGGCGCGCAAGGTCGAGATCTGCACCCGCGCCTACAAGCTCCTCACCGAGCAGGCCGGCTTCCCGCCCGAGGACATCGTCTTCGATCCCAACGTGTTCGCCATCGCCACCGGCATCGAGGAGCACGACAATTACGGCGTCGACTTCATCGAGGCGGCCGGCGAGATCACCGCCACGCTGCCGCATGTCCACATTTCTGGCGGCGTGTCGAACCTGTCTTTCTCGTTCCGTGGCAACGAGCCGGTGCGCGAGGCCATGCATGCCGTATTCCTTTACCATGCCATCCAGCGCGGCATGGACATGGGCATCGTCAATGCCGGCCAGCTCGCCGTCTACGATACGATCGAGCCTGATCTGCGCGAGGCCTGCGAGGATGTCGTGCTCAACCGCGCGCCCAAGGCCGGCGGCACCGCCACCGAACGCATGCTGGAGATCGCCGAACGCTTCAAGGGCACGGCCGGCAAGGAAGCGCAGGAGCGCGATCTCGTCTGGCGCGAATGGACTGTCGAACAGCGGATCAGCCATGCGCTGGTCAACGGCATCACCGAATTCATCGACGCCGACACCGAGGAAGCACGGCTTGCCGCCGAGCGGCCGCTGCATGTCATCGAAGGCCCGCTGATGGCCGGCATGAACGTCGTCGGTGATCTGTTCGGCGCGGGAAAGATGTTCCTGCCGCAAGTGGTGAAGTCGGCGCGGGTAATGAAGCAGGCGGTGGCTGGACTGCTGCCGCACATGGAAGCCGAGAAGCTGGCAAACGCCGCCAACGGCATCGACAATGGCGAACGCAAAACGGCCGGAAAAATCCTGATGGCGACGGTCAAGGGCGATGTCCATGACATCGGCAAGAACATCGTCGGCGTGGTTCTCGCCTGCAACAATTACGAGATCATCGATCTCGGCGTCATGGTGCCGGCGGCCAGGATCCTGCAGACGGCGCGCGAGCAAAATGTCGATATCATCGGCCTGTCCGGCCTGATTACGCCGTCGCTGGACGAGATGGCGCACATGGCCGCCGAGATGGAGCGTGAAGGCTTCGACATTCCGCTGCTGATCGGCGGCGCGACGACCAGCCGCGTGCACACGGCGGTGAAGATCCACCCGCGCTACAGCAAGGGGCAGACGGTCTATGTCACCGACGCCAGCCGCGCGGTCGGCGTGGTCTCATCCTTGCTGTCCAACGAGAGCAAGCGCGGCTTTGTCGATACGGTGCGCGCCGAATACAAGAAGGTCGCCGATGCGCATGCCCGCTCGGAAGCCGACAAGCAGCGTTTGCCGCTGGCCAAGGCGAGGGCCAATGCGCATCGGATAGACTGGTCCGAATATGAGCCGCCGAAGCCGTCCTTCACAGGCGTGAAGGTGTTCGAGAACTGGGACCTGACCGAGCTCGCGCGCTACATCGATTGGACGCCGTTCTTCCAGACCTGGGAGCTGAAGGGCCGCTATCCCAAAATACTCGAAGACGAGGCGCAAGGTGCCGCCGCACGCCAGCTGTTCGAGGATGCGCAGGCGATGCTGAACAAGATCATCGCCGAGAAATGGTTCGCGCCGCGCGGCGTCATCGGCTTCTGGCCGGCCAACACCGTCGGCGACGACATCAGGCTGTTTACGGACGAGAAGCGGTCGCAGGAACTGGCGACGTTCTTCACCTTGCGCCAGCAACTGACCAAGCGCGACGGCAAGGCCAATGTTGCCCTGTCGGATTTCGTCGCGCCGGCGGAGTGCGGCAAGGCCGATTACATCGGCGGCTTCATCGTCACCGCCGGCATCGAGGAGGTGGCGATCGCCGAACGCTTCGAACGCGCCAACGACGACTATTCCTCGATCATGGTCAAGGCGCTGGCCGACCGCTTCGCCGAAGCCTTTGCCGAGCGCATGCATGAGAAGGTGCGCAAGGAATTCTGGGGCTACGTGCCAGACGAATCGTTGGCGCCGGACGAGCTGATCGGCGAACCCTATCGCGGCATCCGACCGGCGCCCGGCTATCCGGCTCAGCCCGACCATACGGAGAAGGCGACTTTGTTCCGGCTGCTCGACGGCGAAGGCAATGCCGGCGTGAGACTGACCGAAAGCTATGCGATGTGGCCGGGTTCATCCGTCTCGGGGATCTATCTGGCGCATCCCGAAAGCTATTATTTCGGCGTCGCCAAGATCGAGCGCGACCAGGTCGAGGATTATGCGCGCCGCAAGGCGATGCCGTTGGTCGAGGCCGAGCGCTGGCTTGGCCCCATCCTCAACTACGTGCCGGCACACTATGCCGAGGCGGCTGAATAGCCGATGCCGGCGCGCCTGACGGGAGCGACAGGCGAATGCCGGTCGCTTCTCCATTGTCATCCTGGCCCGCTTCGATTCCTGTGGGCTATTGCATGGCCGACGGGTTCATCCACAGCAGCTCCCAGACGTTGCCGTCCGGATCTTCGATGTGGCGGTTGAACATGAAACCAAGATCCTGCGCCGGGTTGGGATCGGCGCGACCGCCTGCCGCCACGCCCTTCTCGATTACGACATTGACCTCGTCCTTGCTGTCGACGGTGAGTGCGATCAACATCTGGCTGTCCCGCTTGGGGTCGCCGATCGGGCGCGCTGTGAACTGGCTGTAATGCTGGTGCGTCAGCAACATGACCCCGATCGAGTCTGAGAACATGATCGAGCTGGACTGGTCGCTCGAGAACTGCGGGTTCAGCGTGCCCCCGATCGCGAGATAGAACTTGGTCGCCGCCTGCAGATCGCGTACCGGTAGATTGAGGAAGATCATTTTGGTCATCGGTCTAAGCCTTGCTGCCGTTGATGGGTACTAGCCAGTCTAGTACTGTAACTATGGCTACCATGCGGGAACGGTACCGTCTAGTACTGGTTGAGAGGCGCTATGAAAATTGATGGTGAGACCAGGTCGGCTCGCAAGGATCGTGAAATCATTGAAGCGGCTACGGCCGCCTTCATCGCCAAGGGCTATGATGGAACCAGCATGGAAGAGATCGCCACCAAAGCAGGCGCATCCAAGCAGACTGTCTACAAGCATTTCACGGACAAGGAGACGCTTTTCGGCGAAGTCGTCGAGTCCACCGCCAGCCAGACCAACGATGTCGTCGAGTCGGTGACGATGCTGCTTTCCGAGGCGAAATTCATGGAGGGTGGGCTACAGCAGCTTGCCCGACGCATGACAACGACGCTGATGGACGAAGAGCTGCTGAAGCTGCGGCGTCTGATTATCGCCAACGCGGATCGGATGCCGCAGCTTGGCCGGAGCTGGTATGAAAAAGGTTTTGAACGCATGCTTGCCTCGGTGGCATCATGCTTTCAAAAGCTTACCAGTCGAGGCCTGTTGCAGACCAGCGATCCCCGTCTGGCGGCCAGCCATCTCTTCGGAATGCTTCTCTGGATCCCAATGAACGAAGCCATGTTCACCGGAAGCAACCCGCGTTCGAAGGCGGATCTCGAGCGGCACGCCGATGCTTCGGTCGAAGCATTCCTTGCCGCCTATGGGGCGCGGCCGAAATAGTCGCGCGCCGCTCCGCCAGCGACGCTTATTGTGGTCGATTGTCCGTCCACGCCAGCATCTTTTGCTTAAGGCCGGTGGCGGAGTCGGTTTAGGCACAGGGTGCTCGCTTACGATCCAAGGCTGCGATAAACCCAGGGCAGCCGTCTTTGCAGCTGGAGCGTCAAATGACCGTACTCACCCGACGCCGGCTTTTGAAAACGGCAGCGATTGCCGGCGCAGGCGGGGTCGGGCTTTCGGCCATGGGCCGGCTTGGTGGCTGGGCCGCTGCCATGCCTGAGCCGGTGGTTTTGCAGACGGCAAAGATCCAGGCGAAGCTGATGGATATCGGCCAGACCAGGGATGTGCTGACCTATGGCAACGCCGGAATGCCGCCCGTGCTCAGAATGAAAAAAGGCCAGCCCTTCGCTGCACGCCTTGTCAACGCGATCGACGATCCGACGACGATCCACTGGCACGGTATTCGCGTTCCAAACAAGATGGACGGCGTGCCGTTCCTGGTCCAGCCCTACGTCTACACCGGCGATCATTTCGACTACGCCTTCACGCCGCCCGATGCCGGCACCTTCTGGTACCACCCGCATTGCAACACGCTGGAGCAGATGGGCCATGGCCTGACGGGCGTGATCGTGGTCGAAAACCCAAGCGATCCGAAATTCGACGCCGAAATCGTCCTCAACTTGCGTGACTGGCGCCTCGGCGACGACGGTCAGTTCATCGACCAGTTCCGGCCGCGCGATGCCGCAAGAACCGGCACTTACGGCACGGTGCGCACCGCAAACTGGCTCGACCAGCCGCAATATGACACGCCGGCCGGAGGGCTGGTGCGGCTCAGGGTCGCCATCACCGACGTGACGCGCATCTACGCTTTTCGCGTCGACGGTGCGCAGGCGAGTGTCATGGCGCTCGACGGCAATCCGGTGCCTGAGCGTTTTTCGCCCGATGCCTTGCTGCTTGGACCCGGCCAGCGCATGGAGCTGGCCATACGCATGCCCGACGAGGAAGGCGCGATCGTCAGCTTGAGGGACGTCAGAGGCACCAAGCCAAAAATCCTGGCAACCCTGCGCGCGACAGGAAACTCCCTCAAACGGGACATTCGCGATGTTGCTCCACTGGAGCTCAATCCGGTGGCGGAAGTGGATCTCGCCAGTGCCAGGCATATTTCCCTGGCGCTCAGCGCCACGGCGGAAAATGTCCCGAGCGATGGCATCTGCGGCTCGCTGGGCTACAGTTTCTGGGCCATCAACAAAGTGCCGTGGCCCGGCGACACCAAGGATCCGACCGCGCCTCTGGCCGAACTGAAGCTTGGCCAAAGCTACGTCATCGACATGGAGAACCTGACGCCGCAATCCCATCCCATGCATCTGCACGGCATGAGCTTCAAGGTGCTGTCGTCCTCGACGCGCCAGGTTCAGCCCGTGATTTCCGACACCTATCTCATCCAGCCCAACGAGAAGGTTCAGCTCGGTTTCGTCGCCGATAATCCCGGCGACTGGCTGCTGCACTGCCACATCATCGAGCACCAGAAATCGGGAATGACGAGCTACGTCAGGGTGGTGTGAAGCCGCGTCAGCCTGCGCGTGGCGTCTGGACCGTCACTTGCGCAATTGAGCCTCGATCTCGTCGAGCACTTTGTCCTTGCCGATGCCGGTGAGGAAGGCGAGGCCCTTGATGACCGGCTTGGTCACCGAAGCGGAGATCGGGGTGGTTGCGACGATGAAGTCGACATTGTCGGCCAGTCCGGGCACTTCGGTGGCCTTTGCCTGCTGGGCATTGAAGGTGAGGCCGCGTTTCTTCATTTCCTCGGTGACGGCGACGTTGACCGCGGTCGAGGTGGCGATGCCCGTGCCGCAGGCGAAGAGAATGGTTTTCTGTCTGGACATCTCTGCTTCTCCTTGGTTATCAGCCGAGTACGGCTCGCACGTCTTCGAGGGTTCTGGCCGACCTCAAATCATCCAAGGCTTGCGGGTTCTGGATGGTGGCCATGACGGCCTGCAGCGCCTCAATCTGCTTGTCCTTGTCGTTGATGGCAAGCAGGAAAACGAAGCCGACCGGCAGCATCTCGTCGGGATCCTCCATGTTGGCGAAGGTCACTGGTTGCTTCAATGTGCCCATCGCGATGCCAGGCTTCAGCACATGCTCCGGATCGGTGTGCGGCACCGCGACATTGTCGGAGCGTTCCAGCGGCAGTCCTGTCGGGATGGTCAATTCGCGGCGCACGACCGCGTCGGCATAGGAGCTTTTGACATAGCCAAGTGTCTCCAGCCGGCCCGCCAGGATGCGGATGATCTCCTCATTGGTCGAGGCATCGGATCCGAGCACGATCGCGTCGGGATCCAGAAGCTGCATGAGGCCGTCGGACATTCTTTGCTCCGTCGATGAAATCGTGCGCCCCGAGGAGGGCGCACGATCGGGCTCCGTCGATGAAATCGGGCGCCCCGAGGAGGGCGCACGATCGGTTTGAAGGGTGGACCCTATCAGGTTCAGGCCGTCTCTTCGGCCGGCTCGTCCTCGGCGCCCGCGGCCCGCTCCCAGCCGAGCGGATTGCGGCGGTAGAGGACAAACAATGCCGCGATGACCACCGCGATCACGATGATGCCGACAAGTCCAAGCCCCTGGATCGCCTCGATGACCACGTAAGGCACCCACAGGAAGCCGTCGACCACCGAGGTGATCTGCAGCGCATCCGCCGGCAGCTTGAAGCCCGATGCGACGGCAGCACTTGTGAACAGCGGCGCCAGCGCGTTGGCGACGTAGAAGCCGATGGCCAGCGTCACCGTGCCGATCACCACCATGCGGAACACGTTGCCTTTGACCAGCGGCGCGGTCATGGCGACGATGAAGGGAATGACCGCAAGGTCGGCGAACAGGATGACGCGGTTGCCCGGCAGGATGATGGACAGGATGATCGCGATCGGCACCAGGATCAGCGACGACGAGATCGCGGCCGGATGGCCGATCAGGATCGCGGAATCGAGGCCAACAAGAAGCTCGCGATCGCCCGTGCGCTTGCGCACGAATGCCTGGGCTGCGTCGGAAACCGGCAGCAGGCCTTCCATCAGGATCTTGACCATGCGCGGCAGCAGCAGCATCACCGCGGCCAGCGTCATGCCGGTGCCCAGAACCTTGGCCAGCACCACGCTGAGATCACCCGCATTGTAGAAGGCGATCGCACCAAGCACGAGGCCGATGATGAGGCCCATCACGACAGGTTCGCCGAACACGCCGAACCTGCGCTCGATCGTATCGGTGTTGATGTTGATGCGGTTGATCCCGGGAATGCGGTCCATGATCCAGTTGAGCACAATGGCGATCGGCAGGATCTGCGCCGAGGCGAGATGCGGCACGGAGATGCCGGGCACGCCGTAGAACTGCTGCACCGCGCGCGCCGACCAGTCGGCGAACAACAGCGAGAGTGCTGCGACAAGTGCTGCGACCGCGATGCCATAGGCCAGGTTGTCGGTTGCGGCGACCACCAGCGAGCCGACAAAGGCGAAGTGCCAGAAGTTCCAGACGTCGACATTGAGCGTGCGCGTCATGCGTGTCAGCAACAGCACGATGTTGACGAGAATGCCGACCGGAATGACCCAAAGGCCGACCGATGAGCCGAAGGCGATCGCGGCCGCGGAGGGCCAGCCGACATCGATGATGTCGCGATGGATGCCGGTGTTGGTGACGATGGCCTTGGCGACGTCGCCAATCGACGTGAACATGAGGCCAAGCACCAGATTGATGCCGATGAAGGCGACGCCGATGGTGACGGCGGCGCGAAAAGCCTTGCTGACCTTGGCGCCCAGAACCACGGCGATGACGAAAATGACAATTGGCAGCAGGATCGTCGGGCCAAGCGTATCGATGGCCCCTTTTAGGCCCGCGAGAACAGTATCCATTTTTCCTCCCCTGGAGCCGCGAGCCTTCGCTCGACGCCTCGCAATGATGCTCCATCCAGCCTTTGACGCCGTGGCGCAAAGACACTCCCCAATTTGCCCAGAGGCGAATGCTTCCCGACTGTCGCGTCGGTGAACATTTGCCTTTGTTGACAAACGAATGTTTTATTGGGGTTGTCCGCTGCAATGTCAATTGGTTGGGCTTCGGCGAATCGAGCCCCGGCGGACGTGCCTTCCGAGACGATTTCGTGGGAAATTGCCGGTCGCGACCGGGTTTCGTTGGCAAATAGAACCCATTCCCTGCTATCCGACCCCAAATCACGAAGCTGTGGACATTCCTGCATGACCAACGTCGCCCTGACCGGGCTTGCCCGTGATCTCGCCAAGCGTGCCGCCGAGAACCGCCCGGTGCGCATCGGTGTCATCGGTTCGGGCGAAATGGGCACCGATCTGGTCACGCAGGGCATGCTGATGCCGGGCATTTCGGTCTGCGCCGTCTCGACGCGCCGCCCGCACACCGCGCGCGACGCTATCCGTATCGCCTATGGCGACGAAGCCATGGCGGTCGAAGCCGACACCGCCTCGAAAGTCACCGCGGCAATCGAGGCGGGAAAAATCGCCGTCACATCCAACGAGATGCTGGTCACCAATCCGCTGATCGACGTCGTCATCGACGCCACCGGCAAGCCGGGCGTCGCCGCCGATTTCGACCTCATGGCGATGGAGCACGGCAAGCATCTGGTGATGATGAACGTCGAGGCCGACGTCACCATCGGCTGCTATCTCAAGCAGCAGGCCGACCGGCTTGGCGTCGTCTATTCGGTGGGTGCGGGCGACGAGCCGTCGAGCTGCATGGAACTGATCGAGTTTGCGTCGGCGCTCGGGCTGACCATCGTGTCGGCCGGCAAGGGCAAGAACAACCCGCTCAACCACGATGCCGTACCGGACGATTATCGCGCCGAAGCGATCCGCCGCAACATGAACCCGCGCATGCTGGTCGAGTTCGTCGACGGCTCCAAGACCATGGTCGAGATGTGCGCCATCGCCAACGCCACCGGGCTGGTGCCGGACGTCCCCGGCATGCACGGCCCCAGGGCCGATCGCGACGACCTCGCCAAGGTGCTCATCCCGCGCGAGGATGGCGGTCTGCTCACGAAGAAAGGCGTCGTCGACTACACGGTCGGCAAGGGCGTCGCGCCCGGCGTCTTCGTCATCGTCGAGGCGACGCATCCGCGCATCATCGAGCGCATGGACGATCTGCATATCGGGCACGGCCCCTATTACAGCCTGTTCCGGCCTTATCATCTGACGTCGCTGGAAGTGCCGCTGACCGCAGCCCGCATCGTGCTTTTCGGCAAGCCCGACATGGTGCCGTTGCCGCGGCCCGTGGCCGAAGTCTGCGCCGTTGCCAAGCGCGACCTAGTCGCCGGCGAGACCTTCGATGCGATCGGCGAGACTTGTTACCGCTCCTGGACGATGACCGTCGGCGAAGCCCGCGCCCAGCGCGCCGTGCCGGTCGGCCTGCTCGAGGGCGGCAAGGTGCTGAAACCGGTCACGAAAGGCGAATTGCTGACGGCGGATAATGCGTCGCCCGACCAGACGACGAGGCTGTTCGCCTTGCGCCGGCTGCAGGATGAGATGCTGTACGGGACAAACTGAGGATTTATCTCCCCAGTTCGACCGACCGCAGCCGCGCAGCCTCCACCGCTTGCGTCAGCAGATTGGTCAGCCGGTCCTCGCCCATCAGAACGGCCAGCGCCGCGGCCGTCGTGCCGTTGGGGCTGGTGACCTGCTGGCGCAGCACGCCCGGTTCCTCGCCGCTTTCGGCGGCGAGCGAGGCGGCGCCATAGACGGTCTGCATGGCGAGCAGCTTGGCGGTCGCCGTCGGCAGACCGGCCTTCTCGGCGGCAACCGTCAGCGCTTCGATGAAATGGAAGATATAGGCCGGCCCCGATCCGGACACGGCGGTCACCGCATCCATCAGGCCCTCATCGTCGATGGTGGCCACTTCGCCGCTCGCCGACAAAAGGTCGGCGACGAAACGCTTGGTGTCATCGGACACGAGCTTGTTGGAGAACACCACCATCATGCCCTTGCCGATCGCCGCGGGCGTGTTGGGCATGCAGCGCACGATCGGCGCGCGGTTGCCGAGGATTTCCTCGAGGGTGGCGGCAGGCGTGCCGGCGGCGATGCTGACGAAGGTGGTGCGGCCGTCGCCGAAGCGCTTGTAGGCGGCCGTGACGTCGCGGATCACCTGCGGCTTCACCGCGATGACCACGAGATCGGGCAGGGCATCGGCCGGTATGCTACCGGCATCGGCTGATGTCGCGCAGCCCAGCGTTGCCGCGCGATTGCGCAGATCGGCATTGGGCTCGACCACGAAAACCGCCGACGGCGCGAGCTTGCCGGATTTCAGCCAGCCCGAGAGCATGGCGTAGCCCATATTGCCGCAGCCGGCGAGAACAAGCCTGATCGTCATCGAAAGCCCTCCAGAGGAAGGCCTTCACATAGACGATGGCGCTTCCCTGGGGAAGCCCCATCAGGATCGCGAGCCGCGATCGGGATCGCGCACCGCGATTGGCCGCAGCGACACTTGCCTGAGGCCGAGCACGCCGAGCACGAAGAACAGCCAGACCGGGTCGCCGCGATGGAAGAAGAAGCTTTCGAGGAAAGCGTTAAGCGCCGTGAACAGCACCACCATCATGAAGAAGTCGCCGAGAAAGATGTTTTCCCTGCGCAACGGAATGCGCATGTAGTCGCGCAGCGGCGCGATGAGGAAGGTGTAGACCGCCACGCATAGTGCCGGAATGCCCATCAGCACGGCGATGTCGAGATAGCCGTCATGGCCGTGCACGATGGTCCTGATGTCCCAGGGCCGGTCGAATGGCTGGTCTTGGTTGAGCAAGAGCGGCGTGCCCCAGAAGCTCTCATAGCCGTAGCCGGTCCATGGCTTCTTCGCCAGCATGCTGCCGGCGAACTCCCACAGCGTCGTGCGGCCGGTATAGGTCATGCCGGGGAAATAGATCGCCGCCAGATGTTTCACAGGCGGCAGGAAGACGATGCCCAGCGTGCCGACAGCCGTGGCGATGATGGCCAGCGCAAACAGGATCGGCGTGCCGAGCCGCATGCCTATCAGGCTCGGGAACATGACGATCAGGATCGAGAACGGCACCAGGCCGGCTGTCGTCTTGGAGCCGGTGTGCAGCATGAAGATCATCGCCGCGAGGAAGATCCCGGCGCCCCAGTAGCGCTGCCCGCGCCGGTAGAGATAGAGGCCTGCGAAGCTGAGGCAGGCCATGACCGGCCCGGCAATGTTCTTGTGGGTGAACACGCCGCGCCACAGGCCGGCATGTTCGGGCTCCTGCGAGTCGGCTGTGTGCATCGCCTCGTGCGGAAAGACGATGAGGCCGAGATAGGAAAGGCCCATGACCACGACGGCGGTGAAGATGATCACCTTCGAGAAGGCCTCGGCGTCGCGCGGCAGCACCAGGATCGTCGCCATCGTCAGGATGCCGATCAGCGTGAAGGAGGCGGCGCGCATGGCCGAAGGCGGATCGGTCGACAGGATCACCGAGAGGAAAAAGAAGCCCAGCATCAACACCCAGGATGGGCTCAGCAGCGAGCGCACCACGCGCGGATCGGCAAAGGCCATCAGCGAGAAGATCGACATGGCGCCGAGCGAACCGAAGCCAAGCTGGTTGACGATGTCGCCGCCTTGACCGGTGAGTTCGGCGCCGCCCGGCTGGAACGGCCGGAACGACACCATGATGACGGTGAACAGCAGCGCGGCAATGGCGGTGGCCACGCCTTCGCGCGTGAACGCGTCGCCGAGCGGCGCGCGCTCAGTTTTTCTCAGGCTGGCGGTATTGCTCATTGGCATATCCGAATTCGGCCAGCACGCGGCCCAGCGCCACATGGACGGGGTAGATGGCGATCGCCGGCGATCGGGTCCGCGCCAGCCGGATCAGGCCGCGAAACGGCGAGGCGGCAAGCAGTGCCAGGCTCTTCAGCAACACTTTGGCGCCGGCCATTGGCGTGCCGGCGCGCTTCTTCTTTTCGACCAGTGTCGAGATGACGCCGTTGCGCAGGCTGCGGGCGCGGATCCAGTCGGCTTCGATACGCCGCGCCGGAACGGTTTCCAGCACCTTGGCCTCGGCGCACCAGCCCAGCACAAAGCCCTTTTGCACCGACCGGCTGAGAAAGTCGGAATCGCCGCCGCCCATGAAATTGAATCTGAGATCGAGAAAGGGCGGACCCATGGCGATCAGCACGTTGCGCCCGACCAGAAGATTGCCCGACGAATAGAGCGCCGGCACGCGTCCGGTTTCCCGGTAAGGCGGCGCGAACACCGGATGCTCTGCCCATCGCGCATGGGCGGGGTCGGCAAACACG
>NZ_RZPF01001090.1:0-1331 GCF_004022735.1 Mesorhizobium sp. M7A.F.Ca.AU.001.01.1.1 | reverse complement strand
AAATATCCCCCTGCCTCAACCGATAAGGATCTTGGTATCGGAAATGAACTTGAATACCGGAACCGCCATGTTCTCCGGCGCCGGGCCTTTGCGGATGCGGCCGGCGGTGTCGTATTGCGAACCGTGGCACGGGCAGAACCAGCCGCCGAAATCGCCTTCCTGGCCAAGCGGAATGCAGCCGAGATGCGTGCAGACCTGAACCATCACCATCCAGGCTTCCTTGCCGGGCGTGGTGCGATTGGCGTCGGTCGCCGGTGCGTCGGCCGGCAGATTGGCGTTGCGGGCGATCGGATCCTTGAGATCGGCCAGCTTGACCGCCTCGCCGTCCTTCATTTCCTGTTCGGTGCGGTTGCGGACCACGACCGGCTTGCCGCGCCATTTGACGATCAGCGACATGCCCGGCGTCAGCGAGGCGACGTCGACTTCGACCGAGGCGAGCGCCAGCGTCGAGGCGTCAGGGCGCATCTGGTCGATGAACGGCCACGCGAAAGCACCCGCGCCGACCACTGCGGCCATGCCGGTGGCGACGTAGAGAAAATCACGACGGTTGGGATCCTGGGTGTCGGTTGCGCTCACGGGTGCCTGATCCTTTCGCCTCTTCCGTGCCGGTGGTTGAGCCTTGTTCCCCGCTCAAATTACGCCAACCCGACAGCGCATGGCGAACAGGCTTGCGAATTCCTCCGGCATTTGGACTTCGGTTTATGCGTGAAGCCCGTTTTTGTCCAGACGGGTGAAGGCACAAGGGCAGATTGTCGCGGGGACAAAATCCGCCGCCGGTCAACACGACGCCGGATAGCCGCCAACCATCACTAAACAACCGGGAAACACCCGCAAATCCGACGCCCTTGTTCGGCTCGACACAAGGCCCCAGCCGGGTCTATCCTTGTCATCATGGCACACGTCATAGACCGCGACACCTGGGCCGTTCGCTCGGACCATTGGAAGGGCGAGTTGCAATGTGGCGCCTACGGCTCCAACTCCTGCCTGATCTTCAACTATCTGCCTGATGTCGGCGGCGGCCCGCGCCTGCACACACATCCCTACGCGGAGATCTTCATCATCCGCCAGGGCACCGGCCTGTTCACTGTCGGCGACCAGGAAATCGAGGCATCCGCCGGCCAGATCCTGATCGTGCCACCCAATACGCCGCACAAATTCACCAATCTCGGCCCAGGCCCGCTGGAAACGACCGACATCCACGAGAATGGCAGCTTCATCACCGAATGGCTGGAGTGATCCCTATTTCGCGCCGAGCCTGGCCAGCACCGCTTTCGGGATGTTGTATTCACGAATGACGGCATCGTGCTTGCGCAAGCCGCACAGCTCGCGCT
>NZ_RZPF01001089.1:0-1343 GCF_004022735.1 Mesorhizobium sp. M7A.F.Ca.AU.001.01.1.1 | reverse complement strand
GTCGGATTGAGCCGGTCGGCGGCCATGATGTACTGGGTCAGATCGTTGGTGCCGATCGAGAAGAAAGCGACCTCCTTGGCCAGCGCCGGGGCGATGAGCACGGCGGCCGGGGTTTCGATCATGACGCCGAGATCGAATGATGCGTGCGGCACGCCTTCGGCTTTCAGCTCGGCCGTGCATTCGTCGACCAGCACGCGCGTCTGCCTGACCTCCGAGAGGTCGGACACCATCGGCAGCATCACCTTGATGTTGCCGTGCACGGCTGCGCGCAGCAGCGCCCGCAGTTGGCGCTTGAAGATGTCGGGCCGGTCGAGACACATGCGGATGCCGCGCCAGCCGAGGAAGGGATTCTCCTCGTCGGGAAATTCGATGCCGGCAATCGGCTTGTCACCGCCGATGTCGAGCGTGCGCACAATGACCGGATAAGGCGCAAAAGCCTTGGCCAGCGCCGCATAGGTCTCGGCCTGCATGTCTTCCGAGGGCAGATGCATATGGCGCATGAACAAAAGCTCGGTGCGGAACAGGCCGATGCCCATGGCACCAGCCTCTTGCGCCGCTTCGATTTCCTCGAGTGAGCCGATATTGGCCGCCACCTCGATGATCCTGCCGTCGGCGAGCTTCGGCGTCACCGTCTTGAAGACGGTCAGCCCGGCGCGCTCCTTTGCCGCCGCTTCGACGCGGCCGGCGAAATCGGCACGGGTCGCCTCGTCGGGGTCGATGATCACATGGCCGGCATTGCCGTCGAGCGCGACGTCTCGCGCGGTACGCAAGGCATTGACCTGGTCGCCGAGGCCGAGCACTGCCGGAATGCCGTGCGAGCGCGCGATGATGGCGATGTGCGAGGTGGCGCCGCCATGGCCGCACACCACGCCGCCGATACGCTTCAGCGGCGCGCGTGCCAGATCCCAGGCGCCGATGTCGTCGGCGATCAGGATAGCCCCTTCGGGGATGTTTTCGAGGCTGACATCGTCTTGGCCCAGCAACACCAGGCAAATCTGCCGCCCAACGGCGTGGACATCATCTGCCCGCGCGTTGAGATAGTGATCGTCGACGGCGCTGAATTCGGCGGCAATGGTGGAGGCGGCGGTGATGACGGCGGAAACCGCGTCGTTGCCGCCCTTGATCAGGCCCTCGGCCTCACCAGTCAGGCTGTCGTCGGCGGCGATATCGCGCAGCGCGGCGACGATGCCGCGGTCTCCAGCCGACCGGCTGTCCTGCGCCAACGCATGATCCATGCGGGCCTGGACCGCGCCGACAGCCGTGCGGAACCTGTCGATCTCGCCTTTTATCTCCTCGGCCCGCAACATGCGGCCCTGTCCGGCGATATCGGGTGGGAAATGCGC
>NZ_RZPF01001088.1:0-1347 GCF_004022735.1 Mesorhizobium sp. M7A.F.Ca.AU.001.01.1.1 | reverse complement strand
GTTCGGACGCGTCGCGCGCGGCCAGCGCCAGCACCGGAAAATCAGGGCCGACCAGCGCCAGCGGGCCGTGTATGACCTCGGCGGCGATGGCCAATGAGGCTGCGCTGAAATTCAAGGAGACCTGCGGCATGCATGCGGAAGCCTACAGCGCCGCCGAGGTCATGCACGGCCCGCTGGCGCTGGTCGGCCCTGATTTTCCGGTGCTGGCGCTGGCCGCGCGCGACGCGTCCGAACCGTCGATTGCCGAGGCCGCCGACAGCCTGGCGGCCAAGGGCGCGCCGGTGTTCGTCACCTCGGCACTTGCCCAACGCGCCGTGCGCCTGCCGCATGTCGCCACAGGCCATCCACTGACCGATCCGCTGACGCTGATCGTCTCCTTCTACATGTTCGTCGAGGCGTTTGCCCGCCATCGCGGTCTCGACCCGGACACGCCGCGCAATCTTCGCAAGGTGACGGAGACCGTATGAGCAATCGCTTTGCCCTGACTGGCGCCCGGATTTTCGACGGCGACGATTGGCATGAAGGCCACGCGCTGGTCGTGCGCGACGGTCTCGTCGAGGCCATTTTGCCCACGGGCGCCGTCCCCTCGGACATCGCCCTCGTCGACGCCGGTGACGGCCTGCTGGTGCCGGGCTTCGTGGACCTGCAGGTCAATGGCGGCGGCGGCGTCATGCTCAACGACCATCCCGATGTCGCTTCCATCGAGACCATCTGCCGCGCCCACGCGCCCTTCGGCACGACGGCGCTGCTGCCGACGCTGATCACCGACACGCCTGCAATCACGGCCGCCGCTGTCGCCGCCGGCGAGGCGGCGGCGCGCCAGAAGGTGCCTGGCTTTCTCGGGCTGCATCTCGAAGGCCCGCATTTGTCGGTCGCCCGCAAGGGCGCGCATGATCCGGCGCTGATCCGGCCGATGACGGATGCCGACCAGGCGATGCTGATCGCGGCGCGGCAAAAGCTGCCGGTGCTGCTGACCACCATCGCGCCCGAATCCGTCGAGCCGGCTCGCGTCGCGGCGCTGACTAAGGCCGGCGTCATCGTCAGCCTTGGCCATTCCGACACCGGCTACGCCACCGCCAGCGCCTTTGCCGCGGCGGGCGCCTCGATGGTTACCCACCTGTTCAATGCGATGAGCCAGATCGGCAATCGCGAGCCTGGCCTGGCGGGCGCCGCCATCGACATCGGCGCCTTGTCGGCCGGTCTCATCGCCGACGGCATCCATGTCGATCCGGCCACCATCAAGATCGCACTGCGCGCCAAGCAGGGGCCGGCCAGGATCGTTCTGGTCACCGACGCCATGGCGACAATCGGCACCGACATGACGTCGTTCACGCTCAACGGCCGTAC
>NZ_RZPF01001087.1:0-1348 GCF_004022735.1 Mesorhizobium sp. M7A.F.Ca.AU.001.01.1.1 | reverse complement strand
AGTTTTGAGGCGTTGGTCCGTATCCTCTCGCATATGGCTAATTTCCGTTAACCTTAACAAATGGTTTCCGTTGCGATGGCGAGCGGCAAGGCCCACTGTCCCGGCGCAAGCAGGCAATGGTTCAGATTGGCCGTCTCCTGCTTTGCGAAGCAGGAACACCGATGCGACAGGTACTGACCTCTTTTCTGACCTTGCACTGGACGATTGTTTTCGCCCTGCTTGCGCTCATCTGCATCGACGGAAACCGTGGTGTGGCGGCGGCGCTCGGCGTGATCGGTGCCACAATCGAGGGTACCCGCTTCGTCAACCTCGACAATTTCGTTGTCGTGGCGCCGCTTGCCACCGCATTGCTGGTCGTCGCGGTTCTGTTTTTCTGGGCCTTTGTCGAAGCCCTGGTCAACGACGCGACCAGCCCGGACGCCGACAGCGTTGCCCGCATCGCCTTCATCTGCGCGTCCGGCGTGTTGTCGCTGATCGTCATCGGGGGTGCTGCGCAAGGCATAAACGGGCTGTTCATGGCTGTTGCCGTGCAGCTGGCAGCACTTCTGGCATCCTATGTCGCCATGCTTGCCGAACGGCGGTCCGTGGTTGCGGCAGCGGCTTCGGGCGAAGGCGAGATCCATGCCGTCGCGCACGGCATGGCAAAAGCCGCAGCCCACAATTCGCTGCTTTCACTCATATCAGGCCGAACGGTGTCCAAAACCGGCTCCAATCCCAGGGGAGGCCGCTGATGCGCTACATCTTCGGATGCTGGGCGGCGCCGATGGCGATTTTCTGGGGCTGGTTCTATCTGTCGGCCAATGACATCAATTTCGGCTACGCGATGCTCAGCCGACAGATGCACGACTTCTTCTTCCGGCTCTACGGTCAGATGCTCGGCATCGATCCGGCGATCATCCCCGGCATGGTGGCGAAGACGTGCGTCTTCGACGGGTTGCTGCTGATGGCGCTTTGGGCATTCCGCCGTCGCCGCGAAATCGCCGGCTGGGTCAGACAGCGCTGGGCGGATCCGGTTCCGTTCGAGCGGATGCGTGGAGCGACTGAAGCCGGTCCAAAACTCCCTGCAGAATAAACGCGGCTGCCGCCGAATCGATCTTGCCGGCGCGCTTGCGGCGCGAGAAATCCATCTCGATCAGCGTCCTTTCGGCCGCGACCGTCGATAGCCTTTCATCCCAGAGCACGAAGGGCAGGTCGCTCATTTGTGCCATGTTACGGACGAAGGCGCGCGATTTCTGCGCACGCGGACCTTCCGAGCCGTCCATGTTGATCGGCAGCCCAATCACCACGGCGCCGGCATTCTCCTTCTGCAGCAAGGCGAGCAGCACCGCCGCATCGAGCGAAAATTTCC
>NZ_RZPF01001086.1:0-1356 GCF_004022735.1 Mesorhizobium sp. M7A.F.Ca.AU.001.01.1.1 | reverse complement strand
ATGGCGGCGTTGCCGGTTCAGCCTATGTGGTGGCGGGCGTCGGCTTCAACGTGCTGAAGAACAACAATGTTCTCCTGGTGCCGATCCGCACCGGCGTCGGTGCTCGGCTCGGCGTCAATCTCGGCTATCTGAAGCTTACCGAGCGGGCCACGTGGAATCCGTTCTAGGCTGAAGTCCTTGGCTGTCGTTGTCCAAAACCGGGACCGCTTTTGGGTCGACATGCATTAAACTCGTACCGTTGCGGCAAACCCTTGCCGCAACGCTGGATTTCCGCCATGTCAACGTGGCACAGTCAAAGCGATCTATGCGCTTTTGATGCTTGCCGGCCACAACGGGTAGTCACTTGGTCCAGTCGGTCCTGTTCTTCGTCCTCGGCTTTCTCTGCGCTGGCTTTCTGGCGCTCATGGTGGCTCCGGCCATATGGCGTCGTGCGGTCGCGCTTACACGCAAACGCATCGAATCCTCGATCCCTCTGACGCAGACCGAGATCCAGGCGGACAAGGATCGCATCCGCGCCGAATACGCCATGACGACGCGCCGCCTGGAAATCAGCGTCAAGGCGTTGCGTGAGAAGGCGGCCGAACAACTGGTCGAGATCAATCGCGGTCGCGAGGCCATGAAGGGCCTGGCGGTCGAGCGGACTGACAAGAACCAGGTGCTGACCGAGCTGGGCGCGAAGAACGAAGCGCTGCGTCAGCGAGAGGGCGAGTTGCAGCAGCTTTCGGAGCGTCTGAAGGAAACCGAACGCAAGCTGGAAAAGCGCGCCCTTGAGCTGGAAAAGCTGGAGCGCATGTATGACGACGCCAGTTTTTCCTCGAGCAGCCGGCAGATCGAGCTCGTGGCGCGAGAGTCCGAAATGCAGAAACTCGCCAGTGACATTGCGATGCTGCGCGGCCAGCGCAAGGAAGCCGACAGGCGCGGCCAGGAAATCGCGGCCGAAAGCAAGGCCGCGCGGGACGCCCTGAAAGCCGAGAAGAAAAAGACCGCCGAGCTCGACAAGAAGGTCGAACGGCTGCTGGCCACACTTGCCGATCGAGAAGACAAACTCGACCGCCGCGAAAAGGAACTGGCACGCATGCGCGAAAGATCGAAATCCGAGGACAGCGCGCCAGCCTTGCGGCTGGTCGGCAAGGGCGGCGATGTCGCGAGGAGCGATGATTTCGACAAGGCAATCGCCAAGCTCGATAGCGACCGTGAGCAGCTCGAGGCGAGGCTGACGGCGCTGGCGCGCGAGAACAAACGGCTGAAGGCGGATCTCACCGCACTGGCCGCCTCCAAGGCCGCTGACAGCAGCTCCGCCTTGCGCGAGCAGATGAACGAGCTGGCGGCGGAGGTCGTCCATCTGACGGCCAAGCT
>NZ_RZPF01001085.1:0-1373 GCF_004022735.1 Mesorhizobium sp. M7A.F.Ca.AU.001.01.1.1 | reverse complement strand
CATAGGTGTTGACCGTCTCCAGGTTCTGCGCGTGGCGCATGACGTGGTAGCCGATCTGGATGCCGTTGCCGCCATGCATGTCGCGGGCCTGGCGGGCGATGTCCAGCGCCTTGCCGCAATTGTTGCGCTTGACGATCGAGATCATTTCCGGCGCCATCTTACCTTCATCCAGCAGCCGCCCGACGCGCAAGGACGCCTGCAATCCCAACGCAATTTCGGTCTGCATGTCGGCAAGCTTCTTCTGGTAGAGTTGCGTGCCGGCCAGCGGCTTGCCGAACTGCTTGCGGTCGAGACCGTATTGGCGGGCGCGGTGCCAGCAATCCTCGGCGGCGCCCATCGAGCCCCAGGAAATGCCGAAGCGAGCCCGGTTGAGGCATCCGAACGGTCCGCCAAGGCCCTTTGCGTTGGGCAGCAGCGCGTCCTCGCCGACCTCGACGCCTTCCATCACCACTTCGCCGGTGATCGACGCCCGCAGCGACAGCTTGCCGCCGATCTTCGGCGCCGAAAGCCCTTTCATGCCCTTTTCCAGCACGAAGCCACGGATCTCGTCCTTGCCGTTCTCCCCCTTCAGCTTCGCCCAGACGACGAACACATCGGCGACGGGCGCGTTGGAAATCCACATCTTCGAACCGGACAGCTTGTAGCCGTTGGCGGTCTTCTCGGCGCGCGTCTTCATACCGCCCGGGTCGGAGCCTGCATCCGGCTCGGTCAGGCCGAAACAGCCGATCCACTCGCCGCTGGCGAGCTTGGGCAGGTACTTCTTGCGCTGTTCGTCCGAGCCATAGGCATAGATCGGATACATCACCAGCGACGACTGCACTGACATCATCGACCGATAGCCGGAATCGACGCGCTCTACTTCGCGTGCGACCAGCCCATAGGTGACGTAGTTCGCGCCAAGCCCGCCGAATTCTTCAGGGATGTTGATGCCGAGCAGGCCGGCCTCGCCCATTTCACGGAAGATCGCGGTGTCGAAGGTCTCGTTGAGGTAGGCGTCCTCGATCCGCGGCGCCAGTCTGTCGGCGGCGAAGGCGGCCGCCCCGTCGCGCACCATGCGCTCGTCTTCCGAAAGCTGGCCCTCGATCAGGAACGGGTCTTCCCAGACGAATGCGTTCTTGTCGGCGGCCATCGCGTTTCTCCCAACCAATGCATGTCGCTCAAAACGATGACATGCATGAAGCAAAATGTTGGCCCGTTCTATCGGCCTGCGCCTCGAAAAAATCAAACGAAATTGATTCACCGATCAATGATCGTTAGGAATGGATCATGAGTGTCCAACGCCGCCTTTTACCCAACATCAGCGCCCTTGCCGCCTTCGAGGCTGTGGCCCGGCTCGGCAGTTTCACCGCCGCCGCCCAGGAGCTAGATCTGAC
>NZ_RZPF01001084.1:0-1382 GCF_004022735.1 Mesorhizobium sp. M7A.F.Ca.AU.001.01.1.1 | reverse complement strand
CCTCTGGATACGAGCCATCTTCTCGTCGCGCGGCACCTCGGCGCAGAGCGACAGCCAGGCATGGCAGAGAGGCGGCTGGAACAGATGCTCCTCGAAATTGCCCTCGATCACCGCATCCATGCGCTCCATCGGAGTCTGCGCCCGGCGAAGCCGCGCGATCACCGCCTGGCACAGGACGGCGTTTGCCTCACGCATCGCGTGCTCGAACAATTCCTGCTTGTTGCGGAAATAGTGCAGCACGATGCCCTTGGAGGCACCGGCCTGCGCCGCCACCTTTTCCAGTGTCGCGCCGGCAATGCCCTCGCGCTCCAGCACCGCGAAGGCCGCCTGCCGCAATTCCTTGCGGCGGATCTCACTGAGACGCTTGAGTTTCACGGGATCGGTCCATGCATTTCGAATCCACGTTGACATCTTCGTCCGTTCAGATCAAGAATTGACCCATGGGACAATAAAAAGACCAATTGGTCAATTTTACGGACGAGGAGAACCGAAATGTTGCGCATCCTTGCAAATGGCGTCTGCCTTGCCGGCCTCATGTTGGCCACTCATGCGGCCCAGGCGGCCGAGGCCGAAGAGTGCAAGACGGTCCGCATGGCCGAACCCGGCTGGAACGACCTTGCCTTCACCACAGGAGTCGCAAATGTCCTGTTGGAGGCGCTTGGCTATCAGCCGCAAAGCCAGGTGCTCGGCATCAACGTCATCTACGAGGGCATGAAAAACAGGGACCTCGACCTGTTCCTGGGCTACTGGGACCCGGCCATGGTCACCTATTACGAGCCCTACAAGAAGGACGGCTCGGTCGAGAATGTGCGCGTCAATCTCGTAGGCGCCAAATACACATTCGCCGTGCCGACCTATGTCTGGGAAGCCGGCGTCAAGGACATTTCCGACCTGCACAAATTCGCCGACAAATTCGGCAAGAAAATGTACGGCATCGAGCCCGGTTCAAACCAGTTGATGATGGACGCTATCGCCGATCCCGCCTTTGGCCTGGACGGCTGGCAGGTGGTCGAATCGAGCGAAGCCGGCATGCTTTCCGAGGTCGGCTACGAGATCAAGGAGAAGCAGTTCATCGTCTTCCAGGGCTGGGCGCCGCACCCGATGAACATGATGTACGACTTCAAATATCTGACCGGCGGCGACAAGTTCTTCGGCCCGAATTTCGGCGCCGCGACGGTGACGACGCAGGTGCGCAAGGGCTATCTGCAGCAATGCCCGAACGTCGCACAGTTCTTGAAAAACCTCGCCTTCGACATCGATTTCGAGAATGTCGGCATGGGTTATCTGATCAATGACGGCATGAAGCCGGAGGACGGCGCGCTGAAGGCAATCACGGCCAACAAGAGCCGTCTCGATGCCTGGCTCGCCGGTGTCACCACCTT
>NZ_RZPF01001083.1:0-1384 GCF_004022735.1 Mesorhizobium sp. M7A.F.Ca.AU.001.01.1.1 | reverse complement strand
ATCTCGATCTCATCGCCGCACTCGAGCCGGATGCCGCACTTGGCAATGGCGGCCTCGGGCGGCTTGCGGCCTGCTTCATGGAAAGCATGGCGACCGTCGACATTCCCGCGCATGGCTACGGCATCCGCTATGCCAACGGCATGTTCCGCCAGGAGATTCACGACGGCTGGCAGGTCGAATTGCCTGAAACCTGGCTCGATCACGGCAACCCGTGGGAATTCGAACGCCGTGAGCGCTCGTTCGAGGTCGGTTTCGGCGGTTCGGTGGAATCGATCACCTCCAAGGACGGACGCCTCGAACGCCATGTCTGGAAGCCGACCGAGCATGTGCTGGCCGTCGCCTATGATACGCCCGTCGTCGGCTGGCGGGCCAACCGCGTCAACACGCTGCGGCTCTGGTCGGGCATGCCGGTCGATCCGATCCTGCTCGACAAGTTCAATGCCGGCGACCACATCGGCGCGCTCGCCGAAAGCAACAAGGCCGATGCCTTGTCGCGCGTGCTCTATCCCGCCGATTCCCACAAGGCCGGGCAGGAACTGCGGCTTCGGCAGGAATATTTCTTCTCCACCGCATCGCTGCAGGACATCGTTCAGCGCCATCTCAGCCAATATGGCGACCTGAAGTCCTTGCCCGACAAGGCTGCGATCCACCTGAACGACACCCATCCGGCCATCGCTGTGCCGGAGTTGATGCGCCTGTTGATGGACGTCCACGGCATGGACTTCGATCAGGCCTGGGACATCACCCAGCGCACCTTCGGCTACACCAACCACACGCTGCTGCCCGAGGCACTGGAAAGCTGGCCGGTGCCGCTGTTCGAGCGGCTTTTGCCGCGCCACATGCAGATCGTCTATGCCATCAACGCTGAAGTGCTTCTGGAGGCGCGTGCGTCCAACCAGTTCTCGGACGAGCAGATCGGCCGCATCTCGCTGATCCAGGAAAATGGCGACCGCCGGGTGCGCATGGGCAATCTGGCCTTTGTCGGTTCGCACTCGATCAACGGCGTTTCGGCGCTTCACACCGACCTGATGAAGGAGACGGTGTTCGCCGATCTGCACAAGCTCTATCCCGATCGCATCAACAACAAGACCAACGGCATCACGCCGCGGCGCTGGCTGATCCAGTGTAATCCCGGGCTGACGTCGCTTGCCCGCGAGGCGATCGGCGACCGCTTTCTCGATGACATCGACGCCATCAAGGATCTCGACGGTTTCGCCGGCGATGCCGCCTTTCGCGACAAGTTCGCCGCCGTCAAGCGAGCCAACAAGGCGCGGCTGGCCAACCTCGTCGCCGACCGGCTCGGCATCAAGGTCGATCCCTCGGCGCTTTTCGACATCCAGATCAAGCGTATCCATGAATACAAGCGCCAGCTTCTGAATATCCT
>NZ_RZPF01001082.1:0-1387 GCF_004022735.1 Mesorhizobium sp. M7A.F.Ca.AU.001.01.1.1 | reverse complement strand
GCCCTACTGCCCTACTGCCCTACTGCCCTACTGCCCTACTGCCCTACTGCCCTACTGCCCTTTATCCGTGGTCCGCGTCTTGGCGACTTCCTCTAGCATCCATTCGCGAAAGGCGACGATGCGCGGATCGTCGGCGGTATTCTCGGGATAGACCAGGAAATAGGCGAACTCGGGCGCCACGCGCAGGCCGAGTTCGAAAGGCTGCACCAGCCTGCCCTGGGAAAGGTCGTTCGCCACCATGGCGAAATCGGCGAGCGCAACGGCATTGCCGTCGAGCGCTGCCTGGACGGCATCCGTGGAATTTCCGAACACGACTGTCCGGCTGTCGTCGAAATCATTGATGCCGGCCGCCGCCATCCACATCCGCCAGTTCGGCCACGTCACGCCTTGCCGCGACCATTCGATATGCGCAAGCGTATGGTTGAAAAGATCGCGCGGCTCGCGCAGCGGCGGACCGGACGTCAAAAGGCTCGGGCTGCATACCGGAATGAGGATGTTGTCGAACAGCCGGTGGGTGCGAAGGCCCGGATATTTGCCAGCGCCAAAACGGATGCCGACATCGATGTCGTCAAGTTCGAAATCCCGCACTTCATAGGCAATGTCGAATCGCAACTCGATATCGGGGTGACGCTTGCGAAAATCGTCGACGCGTCGCATCAGCCATTTTGACGCGAACTGCGCGTCGAGCGTTACCTTCAAAAGAGCGGTGCCGCGCGTCAGCTTTTGCGCCCGCGAAACAGCCCGGCCAAGCAGGTCGAGCGCGTCCGCCGAGGCGTCGAACAGCACCGTTCCCGCCTCGGTGAGCCGGATGGTGCGGCTGGTGCGCGTGAACAGCACCAGCCCGAGCTGATCCTCGATTTCCTTGATCTGATGGCTGACGGCGGCCGGTGTCAGCCCAAGCTCGTCGGCGGCACGGGTGAAATTGAGGTGCCGGGCCGCCGCCTCCAGCGTCCTCAAGGCACGAGTCCCAGGCAGAAGACGAGCCATCCTATCCTCAAAGAAAACTTGATGATCGAGAGAAAACTACTCGTTTCCTACAGAGATTTCAATCTGGCATGATCTGTCCATCGAAACATCATCAAGCCGGATTTGATATTCGGGGAGAACGGAGCACACCATGTCCATCATCGTTTTGAATTCGTCCGCACATCGTCCGAACTGGCTGGCCGAAACCCTCGACTGGTTGCGTCACGCCCGGGTCGCGATACGCCTCCCCCGCCGCGATACTGCCTACCAGAACGTCGAGGATCTCTCCGACCGCCAACTGCGCGATATCGGCGGCGCGCGCCGTGATGTCGCTCGCGCAATGGACAAGGAGCTTGGCCGGCTGGGCCTGCTCGACATCGGCTGGCAGAGACCTGGCCGTAGGGGAATAGGGGAGTAGGGG
>NZ_RZPF01001081.1:0-1389 GCF_004022735.1 Mesorhizobium sp. M7A.F.Ca.AU.001.01.1.1 | reverse complement strand
GTTCATCAGGTCGGCGCCGGAGAAGCCAGGCGTGCCGCGCGCGATCACCTTGAGGTCGACGTTGGGCGCCAGCGGCACGTTGCGCACATGCACCTTGAGGATCTTCTCGCGGCCGACGATGTCAGGGTTCGGCACCACGACCTGGCGGTCGAAGCGGCCTGGCCTGAGCAGTGCCGGATCGAGCACGTCGGGCCGGTTGGTGGCAGCGATCAGGATGATGCTTTCGTTGGATTCGAAACCGTCCATCTCGACCAGCAGCTGGTTCAGCGTCTGCTCGCGTTCGTCATTGCCGCCGCCGAGGCCGGCGCCGCGATGACGGCCGACTGCGTCGATTTCGTCAATGAAGATGATGCAGGGCGCGTTCTTCTTGGCCTGGTCGAACATGTCGCGGACGCGGCTTGCACCGACGCCGACGAACATCTCGACGAAGTCAGAACCGGAAATGGTGAAGAACGGCACATTGGCTTCGCCGGCAACCGAGCGCGCGAGCAGCGTCTTGCCGGTTCCCGGAGGGCCGACGAGCAGCACGCCGCGCGGAATCTTGCCGCCGAGCCGCTGGAACTTCTGCGGATCGCGCAGGAACTCGACGATCTCTTCCAGATCTTCCTTGGCTTCGTCGACGCCGGCAACGTCCTGGAAAGTGACGCGGCCATGCGCTTCGGTGAGCAGCTTGGCCTTCGATTTGCCGAAGCCCATCGCGCGGCCGGAGCCGGACTGCATCTGGCGCATGAAGAATATCCAGACGCCGAGGATGAGGATCATCGGCAGCCAGGAGATCAAATAGCCGAACAGCGAATTGGAACCGTCCGTTTCAGGCCGTGCATTGATGGTGACGTTCTTGTCCTGCAGCCGCGAGACCAGCGAAGGATCGCCGGGCGAATAGGTCTGGAAACCGCTGGAATTGTCGGTGTAGGTGCCGCTGATACGAGCGCCAGCAATGGTCACCGTCTTGACCCGCCCCGCCGCGACATCCTGCAGGAACTGCGAATAAGGCACATCGCTGGAAGCCCCTCGCGTCTGCGGCGTCTGGAACAAATTGAACAGGGCTATGAGCAGGACCGCTATGATCGCCCAGAGCGCGAGGTTGCGATAGTTCGGATTCATCAATTGTCCCGTTGGCGTCCGCGAGGCGGACACGCGTCATGAGAGGAAACTTGCGCCTAACATAGGGAGAGCGTCCCCCCTTGCCAAGCAGAACAGCACGTCTGGGTTAAGCTTTCGCGCAACCCTCAGCCGGCACTGTGGCCGCTGAAAGGCAAGGGCGGGACCGGGGCCGCGCCAATCAGCCCGGCGACGGCCCGCGCCAGCGCTAGGTCGAAGGATGGCAGGAAGCGGCCGAAGGGGGCAACGACCGGCCGCTTCCTGCCATCCTTCGACCTAGCGCTGGCG
>NZ_RZPF01000107.1:0-12113 GCF_004022735.1 Mesorhizobium sp. M7A.F.Ca.AU.001.01.1.1 | reverse complement strand
GTGCCGCCTCAAGCATCGGCGACGAGCCGAACGCGCGGGCAAGACGCATGCGCCAGCCGCGCGGCAGGCCAAGGGCGGCCAGCACCGCCTCGAAAATGGTCTGGTCGCCAAGCGTGATCGCCAATGCCTGGCCAGGCAGCACCAGCGACAGCAGCGCATGCGCGTCGGCCACCGAGCGGGCATCCGCTTGCGCGGTATCGCGGTCGCCGAGATCCTCGATGCCGGCCTGGAAGAACTCGTTGCCGCCTTCGCGGCGCTGGCGAAACACCTCGCCCAGATAGGAATAACGGCGCGGCGTGCCGGCCTGCGAACTTATGTGGTCGAGGCAGACCGGAATGGTGAATTCCGGCCGCAGGCAGAGCGTCTGCCCCGTTTCGCTTTCGGTGAGGAAGATCCGGCGGCGCAAATCCTCGCCGGCCATGTCGAGGAACGGGTCCGCCGGCTGCAATATGGCGACCTCGACGGCGTGCGTGTTGCGCGTGGCGAAGAGGTTGGTGATGTCGGTGGAGATGGCGGGGGTGCGGGAGGTCAACTTGCTGACCTCAGTGCTGCACGACCCTCTGGTCCCAAACCAGAGGCGCCAACGCGGCCTCTACTTGCCACGCGCCCTCTCCTCAGCCTGCGCCGCCAATATCTTCCTCACCTCGACGACCAGCTCGCCCTCCGCCACAGTCACCTGTGCCGGGCGCGCCGCGCGCCATTCGGCGTTGTCTGATATTTCGGCCGACATGCGCGCGCCTTCGATCAGGTCCTTGATCTGCAGCTCGCCCTTGGCGCGCTCGTCGCCGCCCTGGATGATGGCGACCGGACAGCCGCGACGGTCGGCATATTTGAGCTGCGCCTTCATGCCGGCGCCGCCGAGATACATTTCGGAACGGATGCCGGCGGCGCGCAGCTCCGCCACCATCTTCTGGTAGCGGCCGAGGCTGTCGGTGTCCTTGTCCATCACCAGCACGACGACCGGCGCAATCACGTCCGAGGCATCAAGCTTGCCGAGGTTCTTCAGCGCGGTCATCAGCCTGGAGACGCCGATGGAAAAACCGGTTGCCGGCACCGGCTCGCCACGGAAGCGCGAGACGAGGCCATCATAGCGCCCGCCGCCACCGACCGAACCGAAGCGCACGATCTGGCCGTCTTCGTTGGGGATTTCGGCCAGAAGCTCGGCTTCGAAGACAGGGCCGGTGTAGTATTCGAGGCCGCGCACGACCGAGCGGTCCATGGCAATCCGGTCTTCGTCATATCCGGCCGCCCTGACCAGCGCTTCAATCGTGGCGAGTTCGCCGACGCCTTCCTGGTAGATCGCGTTCGAACTGACCATGGAATCCTGGCCGGCCTGTATAGTCCTCGCAGTCGCGAGAAGAACCGCCTCGGCTTGCCCGTTGTTCAACCCGGCGCCCTTGGCGAAGTCGCCTTCGCCCTCCTTGCCGCCGTCCCAGCGGCCCGGGCCAAGCAAAAGCTTCACGCCTTCCGGCCCGAGCTTGTCGAGCTTGTCGATCGCACGCAGCACCGTCAGCCGGCGGCCGGCATTCTCCTCGCCGCCAAGGCCGATCGCCTCCAGCACGCCATCCAGCACCTTGCGGTTGTTGACGCGGATGACGTAGTCGCCGCGCTTGATGCCCAGCGCTTCCATGACGTCGGCCATCATCATGGCCATTTCGGCGTCGGCGGCCACACCCGGCGTGCCGATCGTGTCGGCATCGAACTGCATGAACTGGCGGAAGCGGCCGGGGCCGGGCTTCTCGTTGCGGAACACCCAGCCTGAGCGATAGCTGCGGTAAGGTTTTGGCAGCCGCTCGTAATTCTCGGCGACATAACGCGCCGTCGGCGCGGTCAGGTCGTAGCGCAGCGACAGCCACTGGTCGTCGTCATCCTGGAAGGAGAACACGCCTTCGTTCGGCCGGTCCTGGTCGGGGAGGAATTTTCCGAGCGCATCGGTGTATTCGATCAGCGGCTGGTCTGCCGGTTCGAAGCCGTAAAGCTCATAGACCGAGCGGATCGTCGCCATCATCTTCTCGACGGCGCGGATGTCCTCGGCGCTGCGGTCGGCAAAGCCGCGCGGCAGTCGCGCTTTCGTCTTTTCCGATTTATCGGCCATGGGGTGTTTGCTCGGCGTTTTATGATGCTTGCAGGTCGGCAATGTTGCGATTTTCGCAACGCGGGTGTCCTAACCGAAGAGGTCGGATGCGGCAAGGGTCAGACCTCTGGCGCTGCCGATGAGAGAAGGCGACGCCGCACCTCCTTGAAACCAATCCGGACCGCAAATGAAACAATCCCGCCATGCGTGCGGCATCGTGCCGACACAATCGCCGCCGATAAAGCGCGGGAATGAGGGGTTCGCGGCCATGACCAGCACAGCAAGATTCCATGCCATCGACAGCGATGCCGGATTGTCCGCACGCTTGCGCCCGGCCGACATCAACGTCCCGAAAATGGTCAGCCAGGCTGCCGGACCGTTCGAAGTACCCGCCGACACCGGCAAGGGACCATCCATGCGCGACGCGTTGATGACCGGCCTGCTGGTGATCTATCCGACCCTGGCCACGGTGGTGGCGATCGTCGCCGGCCTGGTGCTGGCCAGCGCCAACGGCACCTGAGCCTATTTCGGCCGCCTGAAAGCCTTCCGCTGCTTCTCGACCTCTTGGCGGCAGGCGCAGCCCTCGAGGTGGTCGTTGACCAGGCCCATGGCCTGCATGAAGGCGTAGACCGTGGTCGGGCCGACAAAGCTCCAGCCGCGCTTCTTCAGCTCCTTCGAGATCCGCACCGAGACGGCCGTTGTCGGGTTCGCGCGCAGATGGGCGAGGTCGACGATTTGCGGCCGCTCGTCCTTGCCGGGTTCGAACTTCCAGAACCAGGCGGCCAGTGAGCCGAATTCGTCCACCATTTCGCGGGCGCGCCTGGCGTTGTTGATGGTCGAGACGATCTTGCCGCGATGGCGGATGATGCCGGCATTGCCGAGCAGGCGCTCGACATCCTTGTCGGTGAAGCTTGCTACCTTGTCGAATTCGAAATTGGCGAAGGCTTCGCGAAAATTCTCCCGCTTGCGCAGTATGGTCAGCCACGACAGGCCCGACTGAAAGCCTTCCAGGCAGATCTTTTCGAACAGCCTGCGGTCGTCGGCCACAGGCCGGCCCCATTCATGATCGTGATAGTGCAGATAGTCGGGCAGATTGCCGTGCCAGAAGCAGCGCGCGACACCGTCGGGGCCGGCGAGCAGGCCGGTGTGTTCCTTGTCCATAGGCCAAAATCCGTTCGTTAACGCGCTTTGCGCGGCATTTACTGCGGCTTTACCAGATTCGTGAACCCGGCGGTAACCACACCAAAAGGTTTACTGACAAAGCCGCATTTTACGCATTCCGATTCATGTTTCGGTTGCTGCTTGCGCGCCAATGATCGCCGAACCGGGAGGACGTTTCCACCCGTTTGTATCAGACGATCAAGGTGCGTTACGATGAAGACAGTGTTGTTTCCCGTGCTCGGCGCCGTGGCTGTGTTTGCCGCCGGCGTCACACCCTCAACCGCCGGCGACCGCTATGCCGACAGGCCGCCGGTGATGGTGAGCCCCGACCTTTCCGCACCCTGGGTGCTGCAGCTTGGCCATGCGCCCGGCATCGTGCGCCAGAACCGGCAGGTGGTGCAGCAGCAGCGACGCCTGCGCCCGGCGCAGCCCGACCGGGTGCAGACGGCGGCGGTGCAGCCGCCGGCCAAGCGCATGGTCGCGCGTCCCCAGATCAACCCGATCTACCTGCCGCAGGAAGTCGACTATGACGGAGGCCAGAAGCCGGGCACGATCGTCATCGACACCACGCAGAATTTCCTCTTCCTGGTCGAGAAGAACGGCAAGGCAAGGCGCTATGGCGTCGGCACCGGCAAGCCGGGCTTCGAATGGTCGGGTACGCACAAGATCACCAACAAGCGCGAGTGGCCGGACTGGCGCCCGCCGGCGCAGATGATCAAGCGCGAAGCCGCCAAGGGCCGCTATTTGCCGACCTATCTTGCCGGCGGCATGGAGAACCCGCTTGGTGCCCGTGCGCTCTACCTCGGCACCACCGAATACCGCATCCATGGCACCAACCAGCCGTGGACGATCGGCGGCGCGGTGTCGTCGGGCTGCATCCGCATGCGCAACGAGGACGTCGTCGATCTCTATGAGCGGGTCAATGTCGGAACCACGGTCGAGGTGATATAATAGTCCTTGCGAATCACCTGGCCGGCAAAGCAGTCCGCGTTTCGAGGCCAGTTTAGGGATACGGGGGACGGGCCGTATGGGGATGCGGCCGGTCAGGAAGGGCAGCACGGGAAACCGCGCTGCCCTTTCCGTTTTGAGCAGAAATCGAGGGCAAAAGGCCACCCACGCGTCGCGCAACGGGCATAGCGGTTCGCTTTCATGCTGCCCTTTGCCGCATTCTTTTGCTATCTCGGTGGCAAGTTCCACAAAAGAGTTCACCCATGCCTCTGTCCGAAGACAGCCGTTATCTCAAGGGCGGCCCGGTCGCCCAGCGCATCATCGCCGCCGTTGCCGAGGACGCAGCGATCGCCAAAGCCGAGGGTTTTCCGCCCAAGCTGATCTCGATCACCGTCGGCGACACCGATGCGGTGGACGTCTATGTGCGCAACCAGCGCGCCAAGGCTGAGCTCGCCGGCATCGATTTCGAGGAACGGCGCTTTCCCGCCACCATCACAGCAGGCGAGTTGGAAGCTGCGATCCACGGCCTGAATGCCGATCCGCGCGTTACCGGCATCATCATCCAGCGGCCCGTGCCAGCGCATATCCCCATCAAGACGCTGCAAGCGGCGGTGCATCCGCTGAAGGATGTCGAAGGCATGCATCCGGCCTCGATCGGCAACATCGTCTACAACCAGCTCGATCTCGCGCCTTGCACGGCGGCCGCCTCGGTCGAGCTGCTGAAGGAGACCGGCCTCGACCTCAAGGGACTGGAAGTCGTCATCGTCGGCCATTCGGAAATCGTCGGCAAGCCGATCGCCTTCCTGTTGATGAGCGAAGGCGCGACGGTGACGGTCTGCCACCACATGACGCGATCGGTCGCCGCCCATGCAAGGCGCGCCGATGCGCTGTTCGTTGCCGTCGGCAAGCCGCGGCTGATCAAGGCCGACATGGTCAAGCCGGGCGCTGCCGTCATCGACATCGGCATCAATTCCGAAATCGCCCCCGACGGCTCCAGCCGCATCGTCGGCGACGTCGACACTGAAAGCGTGCGCGAGGTCGCCTCCTGGATCACCCCGGTGCCGGGCGGCGTCGGCCCGATCACGGTCGCCATCCTGCTGCGCAACACCATGGTCGCGCTCAGCCGCCAGCGCGCGCTTTATGAGGCGACCTACGGTACGGCCGACAGGCTTGCGGCGGAGTAAGGACAGGGCGACCTATTCCGCAGCGATCAGGCTTTCTTCCAGAACACCTTCCGGCTTCGGCCCACCATAGGCCCAGTCGAGCAGCTTTATCGTGTGCACCACCGGCATCTTCGCGGCGGAAGCGATTTGCGTGATGCAGCCTATGTTGCCGGTGGCGACGATCGAGGCCCCCGTCGCCTCGATGTTTTTCACCTTGCGGTCGCGCAGTTTGGCCGAGATCTCGGGCTGCAGGATGTTGTAGGTGCCGGCAGAGCCGCAGCAGAGATGCCCTTCGCGCGGCTCGCGCACGATGAAGCCGGCCTTGGCCAGCAGTTCTTTCGGCTGGCGGGTGATCTTCTGGCCGTGCTGCATCGAGCAGGCCGAGTGATAGGCAACGACAGTGCCCGGCTTGCGAACCGGTTCGGGCAGGTCGAGGGTCGAGAGATATTCGGTAACGTCCTTGGCCAGTGCCGAGACGCGTGCGGCCTTGTCGGCATAGGCCGGGTCGAGCCGCAGCATGAAACCGTAGTCCTTGATCGTCGTGCCGCAGCCCGAGGCGGTGATGACGATGGCATCGAGCCCGCCCTGGTCGAGGGCGCGTGTCCAGGCGTCGACATTCTGCCTCGCCGAGGCAAGCGCGGCCTGTTCGCGCCCCATATGATGGACCAGCGCACCACAACAGCCTTCGCCCGGCGGCACCAAGACCTCGACGCCGAGCCGCGTCAGCAGCGAAATCGTCGCCTCGTTGATGGCGGGATCGAGCACCGATTGCGCGCAGCCGGTGAGGATGGCGACACGACCTCTTTTGGTCCCCTGCCCGACATGGATGCCCGGCGAGCCTATCGGCGAAGCTGCCGGGATCGACGCCGGCGCAAGCTTGAGCATCGCACTGAGCGGCTTCAGCGCCGGAACCTTGTCGAACAAGCCTATGAACGGCTTGCCCAGCTTCGCCAGCTTGAGCGCGGCGCGAAAGCGCTGGGGATAGGGCAGTACGAAGGCCAGCATGGCGCGGGTCAGGCGGTCGAGCAGTGGCCGCTTGTAGGTCTCCTGGATATGGGCGCGGGCATGGTCGACCAGATGCATGTAGTTGACGCCCGACGGGCAGGTGCTCATGCAGGCAAGGCACGACAGGCAGCGATCGATATGGGTGACGATCTGCTTGTCGGCCGGACGGCCTTTTTCCAGCATGTCCTTGATCAGGTAGATGCGCCCGCGCGGTGAATCGAGCTCGTTGCCGAGTGTCACATAGGTCGGGCACGTCGCGGTGCAGAAGCCGCAATGCACGCATTTGCGCAGGATCTTTTCCGATTCCGCGACATGCGGATCGGCAAGCTGGGCAAGCGAAAAATTGGTCTGCATCGCTGATGTCCTAGGCCATGCGGCCGGGATTGAAGATATTCTTGGGGTCGAATTCCTGTTTCAGGCGGACCGATAGTGCAGCAAGAGCGGGCGGCTGCGGCTCGAACACCGGTAGAGCGGCGCGATGCGAGGGTGCGGCGCGCACCAGCGTCGCATGGCCGCCGCCATGTTTCCTCAACAGCCCGCGCAGCAGAGCGGCTTCCGGATCGCCCTGTTCCATGCGCAGCCAAACCAGTCCGCCCTGCCAGTCATAAAAGGCGCTGACGGCGGCCTGCATGCGCAGCGTCAGGACCATCTGGTGGCTCTGAGAAGGCGTCATCGAGATGCGCCAGACCGGCTTCTCGCTGCCGTCGGCGAAAGGCCTGCAATCGCGAACGTCGCGCCAGATCAGCCGTGAAACCTCGCCGCCAATCTCCTCCAGCGGGCCGGCATTGCCGAGCAGCGTTTTCAGCGCGGCGATGCGGTAGGCGACCGACGGGCCGAAACCCTCGACGCGCAGCAGCGTGGCAGCCTCGCTGCCGAGACTGCCGCTGGCGACGCGCGCGGCGATCCGCTCCGGCAGGTGGGCGGCACTCGACACTTCAGCACTCGAGCCAAGCGCCAGGGCCATGGCGGCGGCCGCGGCATCGTCGAGCAGGCTACGGATGGCGAGCGTGACTTCGGTCTCGGCTGCCGGCAGCACCTTGAAGGTGACGTCGGTGAAGACGGCCAGCGTGCCCCAGCTGTTGGCCATCAGCTTCGACATGTCATAGCCGGTGACGTTCTTGACCACGCGACCGCCCGACTTGAAGGCCTCGCCACGACCGGACACCACATTGATGCCCAGGACATGGTCGCGCGCGGCCCCCGCCTTGAGCCGGCGCGGACCGGAGAGGTTAGCGCCGAGCACACCGCCGATCGTACCTTTGCCCGGTTCGCCACCAAGCAGCGGGCCGTAATCCATCGGCTCGAAAGCGAGCTGCTGGCCGTTTTCCGCCAGCAGTTTTTCGATCTCGGCCAACGGTGTGCCTGCCTTGGCCGACAGCACCAGTTCAGCCGGTTCATAGAGCGTGACGTCAGATAATTTCGACAGGTCGAGCGTGTGTTCGGTTTGCAGCGGCCGGCCGATGCCACGCTTGGAGCCATGGCCAAGGAGTTCGAGCGGCGCCTCTTCCGCCACGGCCCAGGCTATGGTGGAGAGGACTTCGGATGGGGTGGTCGGGGTGAAGGTGGTCATGAAGAGACCGCGCCAGATGCGAGTTCGGATATGCCGAGTTCCCTGGCGCCCCCCTCTGTCCTGCCGGACATCTCCCCCTCAAGGGGGGAGATCAGATGTCGCATATGGCTTCGCCAATCTTCAATGATGACGGAAGGGCGAGGCGCGCAAGCTGCCAATCTCCCCCCTTGAGGGGGAGATGTCCGGCAGGACAGAGGGGGGTGTTCACGCGCCGTCATCACCCTCAAAACCTCGGAATGTCCGGAAACGCCACCTGCCCGCGGTGCACATGCATCCGCCCAAGCTCGGCGCATCGCCGCAGCTGCGGAAATACTTTTCCCGGGTTGAGCAGATGGTTGGGATCGAAGGCACATTTGACGCGCATCTGCTGGTCGAGATCGATCTGGGTGAACATTTCCGGCATCAGGTCGCGTTTTTCCACGCCCACACCGTGTTCGCCGGTCAAGACGCCGCCGACCTTGACGCAGAGCCGCAATATATCGGCGCCGAAACTTTCGGCCTTGTCGAGTTCGCCCGGTACGTTGGCGTCGTAGAGGATCAGCGGATGCAGATTGCCGTCACCGGCATGAAAGACATTGGCGACGCCGAGACCGTATTTTTCCGACAGCTCGCGCATGCCGGCGAGCACGCGCGGCAGCTCCTTGCGCGGGATGGTGCCGTCCATGCAGTAGTAGTCGGGCGAGATGCGGCCGACGGCCGGAAACGCCGCCTTGCGGCCGGCCCAGAAGCTCAGCCGTTCCTGTTCGGACTGCGAAATGCGGCAGGTGGTCGAGCCGTTCTTGTAGGCGATCGCCTCGACCAGCCCGATCAGATGATCGACCTCGACGCCCGGCCCGTCGAGCTCGACGATCAGCAGCGCCTCGACATCGAGGGGATAGCCGGCATGAACGAAATCTTCCGCCGCATGGATCGCCGGCCGGTCCATCATCTCCATGCCGCCCGGGATGATGCCGGCGCCGATGATGTCGGCAACGCACTGGCCGCCCTGCTCGCTGGTCGGGAAGCCGATCAGCAGTGCACGTGCCGTCTCCGGCTTCTTCAGGATGCGCACGGTGACCTCGGTGACGACGCCGAGCAGCCCTTCGGACCCGGTCATGACGCCGAGCAGGTCGTAGCCTTCCGCATCGAGGTGACTGCCGCCCAGCCGCACCACCTCGCCATTCATCAGCACCATCTCGATGCCGAGCACATTGTTGGCTGTGAGGCCGTATTTCAGGCAGTGCACGCCGCCGGAATTCTCCGCGACATTGCCGCCGATCGAGCAGGCGATCTGGGAGGATGGATCGGGGGCGTAGTAAAAGCCCTCCTGCTCGACGGCGGTGGTGATGCCGAGATTGGTGACGCCCGGCTGGGCAACGACGACGCGATTGGGAAAATCGATCCCGAGGATACGGTTGAAACGGCTCATGACCAGCAGCACCGCGTCCTCGAGCGGCAGCGCCCCGCCCGACAGCGAGGTGCCGGAGCCGCGCGGCACGACGCGGATGTTGCGGTCGTTGCAGTATTTCAGCACGCGCGAAACCTGCGCCACCGTTTGCGGCAGCACGACGACCAGCGGCAGCTGCCGATAGGCGGTCAAGCCGTCGCTCTCGAAGGCGCGCATGGAATTGGCGGCGTCGACGACGCCCTCACCCGGCACGATGATGCGCATGTCGGCGACGATCTCGTCGCGCCGGCGCATCGTGGCATCGTCTGGTTTCGGCATGGCCAGGCCGGACATCAGCAGCCTCATTTCGCTTGACTGGTCAAAATCTTTTACCAGTGAAGCGCGTTGGGTGCAAATCCTGTAATGGCGGCGAATCCAACTTCAAGGCGGAGACAGGCTTACGCAGCGGCAATCTGCCGCTGCTATTCGCCGGGCGGCTTGCCGGGTTCGGAGTGCATCCGGCGCACGCGGCGCACGCCCCACCAGACCAGCAGGATGGCGACAGGCACCGAAGCAGCGGTAATGATCTCCGGCGCGAAGGCATGGCCGAAGATCGAGGCGCCCTTGGCGACATAGCCGACAAGGCCGACCACATAATAGGAGACGGCGGCGACCGAGAGCCCCTCGACGGTCTGCTGCAGGCGCAATTGCAGGCGGGCCCGGTTGTTCATCGAGGCAAGCAGGTCGCGGTTCTGCTTCTCGACCTCGACATCGACCCAGGTGCGCAGCAGCGTCGTGGCGCGGGTCAGTTTTCGCGATAGATTTTCCTGCCGCTCCTCGACCGAGCGGCAGGTGCGCATTGCGGGCGCCACACGGCGCTGCAGGAACCCGCGCCATGTGTCATAGCCGGGCACAGCCTCTTCCTCGAGTGCGTCCAGCCGTTCGCCGACGATGCCGTCATAGGCGCGGCTGGCGCCGAAACGGTAAAGGCTCGACGCCGCGTCCGCCTCCAGCTCCGCCGCAAGTTCGGTCAGATCGGCCAGCAAGGTCTGGCTGTCCCGTGTCCCGGCGACCTTCATTTCCAGCGTGGTCTGCGCCAGCCGGTCTTCGATGCGGCGGGCGCGGCCGGACAAGGTCAACGCCAGCGGCAGGCCGAGCATGGCCAGCGTCCGATAGGTCTCGATGTCGATAAGCCGCTGTGACAACGCGCCGGTGCGCGCCGGGGTCAAGCCGCGATCGAGCAGCAGCATGCGCGTCAGGCCATCGCCATCCTGGCGAAAATCGGTGACGATGGCGGCGTTTCCGCGCTCGACCAGCGAGTAGCACAGGCTGGTCGGATCGAAACCGGCTATCAGTTGCTCGCTTGCTTGCGTCCATTTGCGGATTTCGAGCCTGATGCCGGAGATGCAGGTTCCCGGCGGGGAAAACCCGTTGCCGAAGGGTGAGTCCTCCTGCGTCCTGCCGCTTTCGGAAAGCGGCCCTTCCCACAAATAGGTCGAGAATTCGGTGTGCCGCTCCCAGCGCAGCGAGCCCTTGCCCCATTTCATGGCATGGTGGCGGGCCTGGCGGTCGGGCGCGGCGATGCCGAGGCGCCGCGACAGTTCGGAAAGCACCGCGTGGTCGACGCCGGAGCCGCCCTCCGTCATGAAGGCGAGTTGCATCAGGACGCGTGGCTTTTCGATCAGCGGATGCGGCCGGGCATGAACCTCGCCGAGTGCGCCGGGCCGGCCCTCATGCGCGGGAAAGCCCATGACGCTGCCCTTGGCGCGCGGCTGGAATTCGAGATCGGACGGGTCGTCTGACACGGCTTGTTCCCCGGGGGTTTCCTTGAACCCGCTTGCACTCGCGTCCCTCTAGTGCCAATGGCCTGACGACGCAAACGGCAAAGTTAGCCGAAGATCACGGGATCGGGCGGGAAATCGGCCTGCTTTTTGTCAATTGGATAAATAATTTGACCAGTTGGCGAGGCAGGCTCTATTCTGCGGCACCGGTTCACCTTCCAGGCATTCTGTTGAGCGACATTTTTTCCAGGATCGAGCATTCGCGCACCGCCGACGAGGTGGTGCAGCAGATCGAGAGCCTCATCCTCGAAGGCGTGCTGCGCACCGGCGACCGGCTGCCGGGCGAGCGCGAGCTTGCACGCCAGTTCGACGTATCGCGGCCGATCCTGCGTGACGCCCTGAAGGCACTGGAAGGACGCGGCCTTTTGACGACAAGGCCCGGCGGCGGCACGCATGTCGCCGATGTCATCGGCCAGCTCTTCACCAAACCGGTGACGGACCTGATCTCGATGCACCGCAAGGCAGTGACCGACTATCTGGAATACCGCCGCGAGATCGAAGGGGTTGCGGCTGAATATGCGGCACGGCGCGCCACCCCAGACGACATGGCGCTGCTCGACAAGATCATGGCACGCATGGACGATGCGCACCGGACCGGCGACTTCGACGACGAGGCCGAGATCGACGTCGAGTTCCACCACGCGATCTGCGAATGCGCACACAACATCATCCTTTTGCACACGCTGCGCTCCTGTTATCGGCTGCTGTCGGAGGGCGTGTTCCAGAACCGGCTGCTGGTGTTCACCGTACCCGGCGCGCGCGACGCCCTGCTCGCGCAGCACCGGGCGATCCATGCGGCGGTGAAGGCCGGCGACCCGGCCACCGCCCGCCAGGCGGCGATGGACCACATCACCTATGTCGAACGGTCGATGGCGGAGGCCGAGCGCAGCGGCGACTGGCAGCGCGTCTCGCGGCTGAGGGTGAAACAGCGCGTTGACGCCACCGATACAGAACCAGCACGCAAACGCTCCTAGCTATCGCAACG
>NZ_RZPF01001080.1:0-1392 GCF_004022735.1 Mesorhizobium sp. M7A.F.Ca.AU.001.01.1.1 | reverse complement strand
CGGGAGGAAGTCGCCGCCGCCAAGGCGCGCGAGATCGCCGAGACAGAGGGCCTGGCGCTGCTGCATCCATTCGACGATCCGGAGATCGTCGCCGGCCAGGCGGGCGCCGGCCTCGAAGCGCTTGACCAACTCGAAGCCAAAGGTGCCAGCGCCGACCTCTTGTTCTGCTCGGTCGGTGGCGGTGGGTTGATCGGCGGCGTTTCGCTCGCCTTCCATTATCTGTCGCCCGCCACAGAGATCATCGGCGTCGAGCCGGAAGGTTTCAATGGCATGGGCTCGTCGCTGGCGCATGGCAGCATCGAGACGATGCCGATCGGGCCGAAATCGATCTGCGACGGTTTGATGTCGCGACGGCCGGGCGATGCTCCGTTTGCCGCGGTCAAGACGGCGGGTGTTCACGGCATCACCGTCGACGACCAATCGGTGCGGCGCGCGATGCGGATCGCCTTCGAGCGCATGAAGCTGGTGCTCGAACCGTCGGGGGCGGCGTCGATCGCGGCATTGCTCGGCGGCAAGGTGGATGTGAAGGACAAGACCGTCCTTGTTGTGGCTACCGGCGGCAATGTCTCGCTCGCCGATTTCATGGCGCATATGAACCATGCTTGAAGCGGATTTCGTCATCATCGGCTCCGGCTCGGCCGGCTCGGCCATGGCCTATCGCCTGTCGGAAGACGGCAAGCATTCGGTCATCGTCATCGAATTCGGCGGCAGCGATATCGGGCCGCTGATCCAGATGCCGTCGGCGCTGTCGATCCCGCTCAACATGAGCCTCTACGACTGGGGCTTTGCCAGCGAGCCGGAGCCGCATCTCGGCGGCCGTGTGCTGGCGACACCGCGCGGCAAGGTTATCGGCGGCTCGTCCTCGATCAACGGCATGGTCTATGTGCGCGGCCACGCCCGCGACTTCGACCATTGGGCCGAAGAGGGTGCGGCCGGCTGGGGCTTCGCCGACGTGCTCCCCTATTTCAAGCGCATGGAGGATTCGGATGGCGGCGAGGATGGCTGGCGCGGGCACGGCGGGCCGCTGCATGTGCAGCGCGGCTCGCGTAAAAATCCGCTCTATGGCGCCTTCGTCGAGGCTGGCCGCCAGGCCGGGTTCGAACTGACGGAGGACTATAACGGTTCCAAGCAGGAAGGTTTTGGGCCGATGGAGCAGACCATCAGCGGCGGCCGCCGATGGTCGGCGGCATCAGCCTATCTGAAGCCGGCGCTGAAGCGCAAAAACGTCAGTCTGGTCAAGGGCTTTGCGCGGCGGGTGATCATCGAGAATCAGCGCGCCATCGGCGTCGAGATCGAAGCTCACAAACAGATTCAGGTCGTTAAGGCGCGACGTGAGGTAATCGTCGCCGCATCGTCGATCAATTCGCCCAAGATCCTGATGCTGTCCGGCAT
>NZ_RZPF01001079.1:0-1394 GCF_004022735.1 Mesorhizobium sp. M7A.F.Ca.AU.001.01.1.1 | reverse complement strand
CCCACCGCCGCCTTGCCGGCGCCGAGCGACTTGGCCAGCGCGGTCACATCGGGAATGACGCCGTAATGCTCGAAGGCGTAGAAGCGGCCCGAACGGCCGTAGCCGCACTGCACTTCGTCGGCGACCCACAGCACGCCGTACTGATCGCACAGCGCGCGCAGCTTCTGCCAATATTCGGCCGGCGCCTGAATGATGCCGCCACCGCCCTGGATGGTCTCGAGCACGATGACCCCGACCTCCGGATCGGAGCGGAACAGGCGCTCGACCGCCTCGATGTCGGCGAACGGGATGCGGACCGTGTTTTCCGCCACCTTGAAGTCGGCGCGGTAAAGCTGGCCGTCTGTGATGCCCAGCACGCCCTTGGTCTTGCCGTGGAAGGAATTCTCGGCATAGACGATCTTCGGCCGCTTCGGACCGGCCGCGCGCTCGGCGAGCTTCACCGCCGCTTCCATCGCTTCCGAGCCGGACGAACCCAAAAATACCATGTCGAGATCGCCGGGCGAGCATTTGGCGATGTTGTGCGCAAGCGCTGCCGCATATTGCGACATGAAGGCGATGGCGATTTCCTGGCGCTTCTCCTCCTGGAATTTCTTGCGTGCTTCCAGGATGCGCGGATGATTGTGGCCAAAGGCCAGCGAACCGAAGCCGCCGAAGAAGTCGAGGATCTTGCGGCCGTTCTGGTCGATGTAGAACATGCCTTCGGCACGCTCGATCTTGATCTTGTGGAAGCCGAGCAGCTTCATGAAGTGGAACTGGCCGGGGTTGAGATGCGCCTTGAACAGGTCGGTCATGCGGGCGACATCCATCGCCTTGGCTTGTTCGACGCTGATCAAATCGGGCTTGGCGATGGTGACAGGCGACAGCGCCGGCGCGCTGACCATGGTGCGCAAATTGGTCTGTTCGGGCTTGGCCATGACGGTCATTTCAATCTCCTGTCTGCGCGCACGACCAGGATCGGGCGCAACGAAAGCTGTTTTTGCAAGCCGCTATTCGGCGGGCACATGTTTGGTGGCGACGGCGTGACCGGCTTTCTTTGCGCGGTACTCGCTGTAGGCGGCGATCAGCATGTCCTCGTCGCGATATTGCGGCACCCAGCCGAGCTGACGCCCGGCCTTGGACACGTCGAGCACGCAATCCTCGTCGGCGATCAGATACTGTTCCGGGTCCATGATCGGCATGTTCAAGAGGTCAAGCAGGTCCAGCGTGCGCTTGACCGCCCAGCCCGGTGTCGGGATCAGGATCGATTTCGAGCCGGCATGCCTGATCAGATCGCCGAGCAATTTCTTGACCGGCGGCGGATTGAGCGAACCGAGATTATAGGCCTCGTTTGGCACGCCGGCCTTCCAGGCCGCGCGCGCAGCCTCGGCGCAGTCGAACACCGAGATGAACTGATA
>NZ_RZPF01001078.1:0-1405 GCF_004022735.1 Mesorhizobium sp. M7A.F.Ca.AU.001.01.1.1 | reverse complement strand
CCACGAACCAGGCGGGCGACCGTCGGCGCAGTGACGACACCCAGCGTGACCGCCAGGTTGACCACCGATGGCCCGAGCATGGCGGTGATGATCAATGCGAGAACGAGCCCCGGCAAGGCGATGAAAATGTCGATTATCTGGACCAGGACAAAATCGACCCAGCCACGGAAAAACCCGGCGATCAGGCCAATGGGCGCGCCGATCAGCACAGCCACGATCGCCGCCGAAGCACCCACCTGCAACGAAACCCTTGTCCCGTAGATGACGCGCGACAGCACGTCCCGGCCCAGTTGGTCCGTGCCAAGAATATTCTCAGCCGAAGGCGGCCCGAGGACATTGATCGTCGTAGCGGTCGGGTGCAGTGGCGCGATCAAGGGCGCGAACACCGCGATCAATGTGATGATCACCAGAAGCGTCAGGCCAAGGACCAATCGGAACGGAAGTTTTCTCATTGGATTCTAAGCCGATGTTCGCACGAGCGGATTGACGAGGCTGTAGGTGATGTCCGCCACAAGGTTGAGGATCATCACGCCGACGATGATCACCATTCCCACCGACAGCATCACCGGAAAATCCCGGGACGAAATCGCTTCGACCAGCAGCCGGCCCATGCCTGGCATGGAAAAGACGGTTTCGGTCACGACCGCCCCGCCTACCAGTTGTCCAAGCGAAAGTCCGGCATAGGTGATCAAGGGCAATATGCTGTTGGGCAGAATGTGCCGGTAGGAAATGCGCGCCTCCGACAGCCCCTTGGACCGCGCGGCCTGGATGTAAAGGTTGCCTTTCACCGACTGATATTCGGCCTTGTAGACGAGCGTGAAGGAGCTGAAATAGAAGGTCGTAAGCGTGATAATGGGCAGGATCATGTGGATGAGATGTTGCCCAGCGCCCCGTGACCACGGCGACCATCCGGTCGTCGGCAGCCAGCGTAGCTGAACCGAAAACAGGTAGATCAGCAGCAGTCCGAGAAAGAAATTCGGTACAGTGATGCCAACGATGCTTATGGCGGCGGTGAGCCGGTCCACCAGCTTTTTCATGAACGTAGCCGAATTGATTAGCGTGGCCCCCAGGAATGCGATGAGGATCGCCCAGGATGCCAGCTCGAGCGTTAGAGGAAGAGCATCCGCGATCATTTGCGCGACAGGCTGCTGGGTGGAGTAGGATCGACCCAGGTCGCCCGACAATGCCGCGCTGATCCAGTTCCAGTAACGCGACAGGATGGGCTGGTCGAAGCCCAGCTTCGCGTTGAGATCGGCAATCGATTGAGGGGACGCGTTCTCTCCCAGCATGATCGCCGCCGGTGTCCCCAGAAAGGACGTAACCGACGTGAACAGCAGAAAGGTCAGAACGATAACGTTCGGAACCATGATCGCTATGCGGGAAAGTACAAGCGCAAGCATTTCTG
>NZ_RZPF01001077.1:0-1406 GCF_004022735.1 Mesorhizobium sp. M7A.F.Ca.AU.001.01.1.1 | reverse complement strand
AAGTGAACAGCATGCCCGCATGGTCGGGATTGCAGTCGGTGGTCGCCGTGAACATCGCCGAAGCAATCGCCGATGCCTTGCTGAAACTTCTGGCCGACCGCGCCGAGGCGGCCGCCGCACCGCGGCCCTACCGTTTTGCCGCGCCTGCGAATTCGTGAGGGCGGGCAAGGTGGTGCTTTCGCGTGAACGCCTCCGGGCCAGCTATAAGAATGCCTGCAGGATGGAGATCGAAGCCCTAAAGCCGGGCAACGTCCATCTGTTCGCCGACGGACACGGCATGTCCGCCGCCCAGTTCATGACAAGTGCGGAGGTTTCCTCCGGGCCGCTGACCGATCCTCGTCTGCCGGTCGGGCAGCGGATGCTGGAGGCGGTGCGCGCGACACGACTGGCGGTCGCAACCAATACCAATCTCGGAATCATCCTTCTGGCAGGGCCTCTGATATGCGCCGCCGAAATGGGCGGTGACAGACTGCGTGACAATCTCGATTCGCTGCTTCGGGCTTTGAGCGTGCAGGATACCAAGGCGGTATTCGAGGCGATCGTCACGGCCGCGCCAGGCGGCCTCGGAGAAGCCGCCAACGATGTGCGGCAGGAGCCGAAGGTCCATTTGCTGGACGCGATGAGGGAGGCTGCCGACCGCGACATGATCGCTCGCCAGTACAGCAACTGTTTCGGCGACGTGTTCGGGGTCGGGCTCGCCGCGCTGGATGGAGCGTTGGCACGTGAAGAAGACGGCATGTGGCCGACGGTGTTCGTCTACATGGCGTTTCTCGCCGGCTTCCCCGACAGCCATGTGATGCGCAAGCACGGCGTTCACGTCGCAAATCAGGCGCGGCAGGAAGCCGTTGCCGTTCAGGCGGCGCTCCATGCCGAGGGCGACGAACCGTCGCGCATTCGTCTGCTCATGGAGTTCGACCGCCGGCTGAAGGCCGACAACATCAACCCCGGCACCTCGGCCGACCTCACCGTGGCTACTCTTTTAGTCCACACCCTCGCCCTCACCTTGCATAATCGCGGCGTTGGTGCTTGACTTCCAAAAGCGGAAGCTGTGCTTCCGCGGCTATCTAGCCAACCGGTCCGGGCAAATCCGGACGCTGCCAACAAGGATAGCTGTCCATCGAGCGCCTGCTCGGTTGCAGCGTCCGTGGACATCATAATTGTGTCTTGGAGGAAATTGGCATGGCAAAAATATCAAAGGTTATGGTCGGTGAATCGCTGGTGGGAGACGGCAACGAAGTCGCGCATGTCGACCTGCTCATCGGCCCGCGGGGGAGCGCGGTCGAAACGGCATTTTGCAACGCGCTTACCAACAACAAGGACGGCTTTACTTCGCTTTTGGCGGTGATCGCGCCCAATCTTCAATGCAAACCCAACACCGTGATGTTCAACAAGGTCACGATCAAGGG
>NZ_RZPF01001076.1:0-1406 GCF_004022735.1 Mesorhizobium sp. M7A.F.Ca.AU.001.01.1.1 | reverse complement strand
GCCCATTGGCTAGTTCGCAACCTTGACCGGCTGGTCGCCCTGCGCGGCGAACTGGTCGATACGCTGGCCGACCTGGTCGACCGGCTGCAGACCGGCCGCATTGCCCGGCTCGCCCGCGTCATCGTCGAAACCACCGGCCTTGCCGACCCGGCGCCGGTGCTGCAGTCGATCATGGCGCATCCGGCGCTGATCCAGGCCTTCCGGCTCGACGGCGTCATCACTTTGGTCGATGCCGTCAACGGCAACGCCACGCTCGATGCCCATGTCGAGGCGGTAAAGCAGGTTGCCGTCGCCGACCGCATCGTGCTCAGCAAAGCCGATCTGGCCACCGACCCCAATGAGCTGGAAATGCTGCGGGCGCGCCTGCGGCAGATCAATCCGGGCGCCGAACTGCTCGATGCCGGCGACACGGAGACAGGCGTGGCGGCGTTGTTTGATTGCGGCCTCTACAACCCGGCAACCAAATCCGCCGATGTGCGGCGCTGGCTTGGCGAGGAAGCGGCGCACGATCATCACCATCATGCTGGTCATGATCACGAGCATGGCCATGACCACGGCCATCGTCACGATCAGCGCGTGCGCTCCTATTCGCTGGTGCATGACGGCCCGGTGCCGTTTTCGGCGATCGAGATGTTCCTCGACCTGCTGCGTTCGACCCATGGCGAGCGCCTGCTGCGCATGAAGGGCGTCATCGAGCTCAGGGAAGACCCGTCGCGGCCGCTGGTGATCCATGGCGTGCAGAAGATCCTGCATCCGCCGGTGCAATTGCCGTCCTGGCCGGATGGCCAGCGTGGCACGCGGCTGGTGCTGATCACGCTCGACATGCCGGAAGATTATATCCGCAGGCTGTTCGCCGCCTTCACCGACCGGCCGTCGGTTGACACGCCCGACCGCGCGGCGCTGGAAAACAATCCGCTGGCGATCGCCGGGCGGTAGCTCCCAACGATTACGGCGCGCCGCGCTCGACCAGGAAGCGATGGCCGCCGGAGACCGCGGCCGTTTCAATCAACTGGTGGCCGCTCTCGGAGCAGAATGCCGGAATGTCGATGACGGCGAGCGGGTCGGTGGTCTCCAACCAGAGCCGACTGCCCGGTTGCATCCCCGCGAGGCGCTTCTTGGCCTTGAGCACGGGCAAGGGGCAGTTCAGCCCCTTGAGGTCATAAATAGCGGCGCGATCAGCCACGGGCGATATCAACCGCCGAACATGCCGAGCAGCTTGTTCTTCAGCTTCGTCACCCGGCTTTCGTCGGCACTCGCCGCTTGCGTTTCAGCCATTGGCGCCGCTTCCGAAGGGGCCGCGATGGTCGCGGTGGCGACTGGGGCCTCCTTGGCGGCCTTCTCGGCCTCCTTTTCGGCCAGAGCCTGGGCCTTGGCGGCTTCCTTGGCTTGCTTGGCCGCCTCTATGG
>NZ_RZPF01001075.1:0-1410 GCF_004022735.1 Mesorhizobium sp. M7A.F.Ca.AU.001.01.1.1 | reverse complement strand
CTCAAAGACCGTTATGCTCATGCGCCGCGGCCCTCTTGATTGCGACGGGGATCGAGCAGCGCTTCCATGACCGCCATGCGCACAGCAACGCCCATTTCGACCTGTTCCTGGATGACGCTTTGCGGGCCGTCGGCGATTTCCGAAGCGATCTCGACGCCACGGTTCATCGGTCCGGGGTGCATCACCAACGCGTCGTCTTTGGCCGCCTTCAGTTTTTCCGCATCGAGGCCGAAATAGCGGAAATACTCGCGCACCGAAGGCACGAAGGCGCCTTCCATGCGCTCGCGCTGCAGGCGCAGCATCATCACCACATCGGCGTCCTTGAGGCCTTCGGCCATCGAACGGGTGACGATGACGCCCATCTTCTCGATGCCAGTGGGCAGCAGCGTCGACGGCGCAACGACGCGCACCTGCGCGCCGAGCGCGTTGAGCAGCATGATGTTGGAGCGCGCCACGCGCGAATGCAGGATGTCGCCGCAGATCGCCACGATCAGCTTCGACAGCGGGCCTTTGGCGCGGCGGATGGTCAGCGCGTCGAGCAGCGCCTGTGTCGGGTGCTCATGCGCGCCGTCGCCGGCATTGACGACGGAGCAGCCGACCTTCTGCGCGAGAAGCGCGGCCGCACCGGCCGACTGGTGGCGGATGATCAATATGTCGGGCCGCATGGCATTCAGCGTCATCGCCGTGTCGATGAGCGTTTCGCCCTTCTTCACCGAAGAGCTTGCCACCGACATGTTCATGACATCGGCGCCAAGCCGCTTTCCGGCCAGTTCGAACGACGACTGCGTGCGCGTCGAGGCTTCATAGAACAGGTTGATCTGTGTGCGGCCGCGCAGCGTCGAGGTTTTCTTCTCGGACTGCCGCGAGATCGCGACCGCCCGGTCCGCCCTGTCGAGCAACAGCTCGATGTCGGCAGGGGAAAGGTCGCGGATGCCCAGAAGATGGCGTTGAGGATAGGGGGACGAAGCGTCGGTCATCTCAAGGGGCTGCTATAGGGTGGAGACTTTGCGGCTGCAAGCGCCAGCTTTGCATTGGAACCGTTCTCCTCATTTTTTTCGTGTAGATGGCCGATTGTATCGGCCGGTATTTTCATCGCGCGCGCTGCATGGCTTGGCTATATCTAGCCGACAGCCTCGGATTCGTGGCTTTCTGACGATAGAAGGATTGGGCGTGACCGACGACGTGACGAACCAGCCGCCGCCGCTGACGGGCGGCAACGCCTGGCGGGGCGATCCGTTGCTGATCCAGCTCGCGGAGCGTTTTTCCGATCCGGTGCGCCGGGAACTCGACGGTCTCGGCCGTTTCGTGCTGACGCAGGAGGCGCAGGAACTGGCGCGCCTCGCCAATGTCGAGACGCCGAAGCTGAGGACGCATGATCGCCAAGGACGGCGCATCGACGTGGTCGAGTTC
>NZ_RZPF01001074.1:0-1414 GCF_004022735.1 Mesorhizobium sp. M7A.F.Ca.AU.001.01.1.1 | reverse complement strand
CTTCTCGGCGGCCAGGCAGGCGGTGATCGGTCAGCCGCCCGGAAAAGGCTGATCGATCCGGCCTGACAGCCAGTAGGCAAAAAGCCCGATCCATTCCCGGATGGCCATGGTGGTGGCCCGCAGCGAATCGGCTGGATTGTCGCGGAACAGGCCGACGCCTTCCCGTCCCGAGGTGCGATAGTCGACCGGCCATGGAACGGTTGCAAAGCCGGCCTTGTCGAACAGCGCCTTGGCGCGCGGCATATGGAAGGCCGAGGTCACCAGCAGCCAGGTCTCGCCGGGCTTCGGCGTTACCAACTCCTTGGTGAAGACCGCGTTCTCATAGGTGTTGCGGGACTTGTTCTCCAGGATCATCCAGTCGGCGGCCACGCCAAGCGCGGTGAGCAGGCGCGGCGCGGTTGCGGCATCGCCCTCGCCATCGAGAAACAACGCGCCGGTGCCGCCGGAGACGACCACCTTGGCGGTGGGAAAGCGCCGGGCGAGAATCGCGGTCTCGACCATCCGATCGCCGCTGCTGTTCAGCTCATAGCCGCCGCGCGCCAGATTGATGGCGCCCTCGAAGCCGCCGCCGAGCACGACGATGCCGTCGACCTTTTCCGGCAGCGGCGGGCGTTGAAAGCGCTCTTCCAACGGATTGAGCATCATGGCGCCGAGCGACGTCCATGCTGACAGTGCAAGGATCAAAAATGCCAGCACGCTGCCGGCGGCCGCTAACCGTCGGCGCCCGATCGTGACCGCGAGCAGTCCCGCTAGCAGCAGGAAGATCGCCAGGTTGAGCGGCTGGATGAAGAACCAGAAGATCTTGGAAAGGTAGAAGAACATTGGCTGCCTATCGTCGGCTCGAATTCTCACGACCGATGAAGTGCTCGACGGCACTTGTCACAGCCTCGGCCTCGGGCCGGCTCAACTCCCTGCCGAAAACAAGGACGCCGTTGGTGTTGGTCAACCTGATGACTTCCGACAGCCCCGCTTCATCCGTTGGATAGGTATGGTCGAGGATTTCGGCCTCAAGGTGCCCTTTCAAAGGCAATGAGGAACGATTTCGCACAAAACCCCTGACGTCGCGCACGGCTGCCACGTCGGTTAGCCGCAGGGTTTCCTTGCCGAACACCAGCCACATGAAATCCTTGCCGAGGAAGTAGGTGAAGAGGGCAATGATCGCAGTGAACGACAGCAGTCCGAGAGTGCCGCTGGCGACGTTTGCGGGCGACGTGTCGGTCAATCCCATGTAGCCGGTATAGGCAACGATCGCGGCCCCAACCAGGACGAAGCCCATCCTGAAATCCGAGATGCGCGGTGGGTTGGTTATCAGCAGTTCGTCTTCCGTCTCGACGATGGAAATGCGAGACGGGGGCGGCATGCTACCACCATTTCTCCGGCTGGAATGTGCCGGCGGCTTGCTCGATGACGGCGG
>NZ_RZPF01001073.1:0-1417 GCF_004022735.1 Mesorhizobium sp. M7A.F.Ca.AU.001.01.1.1 | reverse complement strand
CTTCGCCAGCTTGTGGAATGCCAGGACAAGGAAAGATTTAGGGATCATGCCGGGCGGTCGGCCTCACCTTCTCGCGCTGCTTGGCGCCGCGCTCGCGCTGATGCCGGGCATGGCGATCAGCGGCAGCGTGGACGCACGGGTCACCTCAGCCATTCCGATTCCAGGCGCGGCAATTGCGCTGCCAGACCTGCAGGACAGAACGCGACAGGCGCCCTTGCCCGACGTCGCCCCTCTGAAAAGCGGACTGGATGCGTTGGCGCGGGGTGATAGTCTCCGCGCTCGTGGCGTGCGCGATGCCCTTCCGGCGCAGTCGCTCGACCAGCATATCCTTGCCTGGGCGATCGCGCTTTATGGCGGCGACAAGGTTCCGAGCGACGATATCACTGCTGCGGCCAAGATGCTGCCCAACTGGCCGGGGACCGTAGCCCTGCGCAAGAACAGCGAGCGCGCGCTCTATCGAGAGAACCCTGCCCCCGACATCGTCATCAGGGCGTTCGATGGCAGCCAGCCGCAGACATTCGAAGGCGTGATGGTTCTCGCCCGCGCCTATGTGGCGTCCAGCAATACCAAGGCGGCGCGTTCCGTGCTGTCGCCCTTCTGGCGCACCGCGATCCTGGAGGCCAAGGACGAGGCGGCGCTGATCAAGGAATTCGGCAGCCTGATCCCGGCCGCGGACCACCGCTTTCGCATGGAGCGCATGTTCTATGCCGACCGCGCGAATTCCGCGCTGCGCGTCGCCGGCCTCGCCGGCGCCCAGCAGCTCGCCGATGCATGGGCGGCGGCCGACAAAGGCGACAAGAACGCGCCCAAGCTGCTGAAGGCCGTGCCGGCAATGCAACGTTCGGCCGGCTACTTCTTCGCGCAGGCCGAATATTTGCGCAAGCAGGAGGATTTTGCCGGCGCTGCAGCCATTGTGATGCAGGCACCGACCGATCGCGAAGCTCTGGTCGATCCGGATGCCTGGTGGGTCGAGCGCCGGGTGCTGTCGCGTGAACTGGTCGACCAGGGCGACATGAAGGCCGCGTACAAGATCGTCGCTACACACGCTGCCGAAAGTGCCACCAATGCGGCCGACGCCGAATTCCATGCCGGCTGGTACGCGTTGCGCGGCCTGAACGACCCCAAGCTTGCCGCAACGCATTTCGCTCGCATCGCCGACCTTGCCCAAGGGCCGATGACGCTGTCGCGCGCGTATTACTGGCTCGGCCGTGCCGCCGAAGTCGGCGGCCCGGGCAACGCCAAGGATTATTTTGCGCGCGCCGCTGCCTACGGCACGACATTCTACGGCCAGCTTGCCGCCGAACGTGTCGGCCGGCAGGCGCTCAACATCGTCTATCCCTCGCCAAGCGCAGCCGACCGGCAGAACTTTGCCGGCCGCGAGGCCGTCAGCGCCATCAAGCGGCTGCAGGAGGCGGGC
>NZ_RZPF01001072.1:0-1423 GCF_004022735.1 Mesorhizobium sp. M7A.F.Ca.AU.001.01.1.1 | reverse complement strand
ATACGAAACCCGCCGACAATGGAGTTGAGCGTCAGCGGCCGGCGATGTTCGGGATGCAGCGTTTCAGGAAGGCGCAGCAGCGACCAGGCCGAGACGAGCAGCGCACCGACGGCCATGGTGACGAAGATCCAATGCCAGGTCGCAAACAGCATGATAAATTGGCCGATGCCGGGAGCAATGACCGGTATCGCCATGAACACCATGAAGATCAGCGACATCACCTCGGCCATGCGCCGGCCGTCGAACGTATCGCGCACGATCGAGACCGCGATGACACGAGTGGCGGCTGCACCGATGCCTTGCACGGCCCGGCACAGCAGAAGTGTTTCAAAGCTTGGTGCAACGGCGGCGGCCGCAGCCGCGGCGACATAAATCACCAGCCCGGCGACCAGTGGTGCGCGACGTCCGAAGCGATCCGAGATCGGCCCGAAGAACAGCTGCCCGCCACCGAAGCCCAGAATGTAGGCCGTTATGACGTACTGCCGGTGGTTTTCATTTTCGACGCCGAGCGAGGCGCCGATCTGCTGCAGAGCCGGCAGCATGATATCGATGGCCAGCGAGTTCAGCGCCATCAGTGCCGCGCACAGAGCGATGAACTCCCAGCGCGGAATGGGCAGTTTGCTTGCCGATTGCGGCGCTGGTTTTGGCTGGTCCACGGCAAGTCCGATCTTTCAAACGAAAATGCGCCGGCGGGCCGGCGCATTGGCTCGTCCTGGTCCTGGGGTCAGGACATGAAAATTGCCGAGGTGAGGTTGCCCCGGTGCCTGGTGCTCGATGCCCGAAAATCAACGTCGATTTCGGGCATGCACAAAACAGAAATCAGGCGGCGCCTTTGACGCTGACGCCCTTCTCGACGAGGAACGTCTGCAGCTCGCCCGCCTGGAACATCTCGCGCACGATGTCGCAACCGCCGACGAATTCTCCCTTGACGTAGAGCTGAGGGATCGTCGGCCAGTTGGAGTATTCCTTGATGCCCTGGCGCAGTTCAGCCGAGTCCAGGACGTTCACGCCTTTGTAGTCGGCGCCGATATAGTCGAGGATCTGGACGACCTGGCCGGAAAATCCGCATTGCGGGAAACCAGGTGTGCCCTTCATGAAAAGGACGACGTCGTTGCCCTTCACTTCATTGTCAATGTAGTCGTTGATGCTGCTCATGGAATATCCTTTCCCGCCTGTGGGAGTCAGGCTCGAAACATACCCTTCAAATAAACCCAACGATTGCTCGAAACAAGACGTTAGCCGCGCCGTGGCTGAAATGGCGCAAAGGATGAGCCGTGTTGGGCCAAGCGCTAAGGGTCAGTCGGGAACGCTGGTCTGCAGCGCCAATGCGTGCAACACGCCGCCCATATTGCCCTTCAGCGCGTCATAGACCATCTGGTGCTGCTGGACGCGGCTCTTGCCGCGAAAGCTCTCGGCCACCACC
>NZ_RZPF01001071.1:0-1432 GCF_004022735.1 Mesorhizobium sp. M7A.F.Ca.AU.001.01.1.1 | reverse complement strand
GCAGATCGGCGAGGCCACCATTTCGCGCAGCTTGTAGCGATGCCGCGACAGCGCGCGCAGAACGCCGCCGGCGAGACCCGCCGCCACGACCGGTCCCTTGATGCCGAGCAGGTCGAAAAGATCGTTCATCATGGCCTCCAGCCGCAAAATTTCTGACCCTTTTCGTTGTGAGCCAGGATCGCCGCCACCGACGCGTCGGAAAGGGCCGCCGCCTCTGCCCTTGTCGGCCGGATGGGATGCCCGGCCGCGCAGAACGATCCGCCTGATGTGGTGCAGCCGGCCAGCAGGAGCGAGAGCGCTATGATTTTGACCATCTGGCCAGCCTCCCTCTGTTGTCGTCCGGCGCCCGGCCGGCGACGGCATCGTCGATCTCCTGGGCTTCGGTGCGCGCCGCGGCGTCGGCGGCATCCTGCCTGGCCTTCTGGTTGGCCTTGCCCTTGGCGTAGGCCGTCCAGACACCGGCGAGCGCGGCGCCCATTGCCAGAAGATACGGCCAGGCCTGGCCAAGCAGCGCGAAAGCGAGTGTTCCCATCTCATGTCTCCTTGGCCGGCGCGACCATGCCGCGCGGCCCGTCACGCACCGCGTTGATGATGATCTTGGCAAGGGCAATGGCGCCGCTGATCTGAAGGGCGGTGCGGTCGCTCACGCCGAGCAGCGTCCAGTCAAAGCCGGCGAGCGCGCCGCCGCAGATGATGGCGATCAGCGTGTTGAGGAGATTGTGCAGCGCATTGGTGTTGAACCATGTCATCGAAACAGGCTTCCGAAAAAATCGGCGATCTGATGCCGGACGGCCGCGAGCGCTCCGGCCATGAGAACGAGGAGGCCGGCCACGGCAGCCGTCTTGCCGCCGGGCGTCGGCTGCTCGAGACGAACCGACGGCGCCCCATTGGCCGATGTTTCGACCCTGGGCGGCGCCGCCGCGGTCACCGGTGCGGCGGGGCGCTGCGCCGACATCAGCAGGGCCTGAACCCGCACCGACCTGACCCGATCCGACCAGCCGCGCCCGAATGTTGCCCATGTCGGCAACCGCTTCAGGAACGCCAGCCGCGCATCGCAAAGTGCATCGATGGTCACACCGGCCGGCTTTGCCTTGGCCGCCGCGACGGTGACCGGTCCGATCCGGCCGTCCTGCGCAACGCCGACGGCCGCCTGCAGATATTTGGCCGCCCGGCCAGGCCCGCTGTTGACGGCGAAATCGAATACCGCGTGATCGACGCCATCGGGCAACTCGGCGCCGAGCACAGCGTCCCAGTAGAAGCGGCGATAGACGGTGGCGACCTGCGCGTCGCTGATCGCGCGCAGATCCGCCTTTGTCGCGCCCGCCTTCACATAGCGGCGGAAGCTGGCAAGCGTCACGCCCTTCATGGTGGCGCCGCCAGGATCGGCCAGATGGTCCGACCACCCGCCTTCCGATTTGAGAACAAGCGCAAG
>NZ_RZPF01000106.1:0-12123 GCF_004022735.1 Mesorhizobium sp. M7A.F.Ca.AU.001.01.1.1 | reverse complement strand
GCGCAACACGACCATTGGTACTTCAACGCCGGCGAGGACGGAGGGGAACAGGCGCCGCGACCAGCTGCGTCCGGACCTGAAGCGCCTCAAGAACCGGCGGCCCTGGAAGTCCAGTCCACCTCCGCGGCCACGCCGACGACCGTCTCGGCGATAGACCGCGCAGCGGCGCCGGTGCGCTTCGTCTGGCGCACCGATGCCGAAGGCAAGTTCAGCGCGCTGTCGCCGGAATTCGCCGACATCGTCGGCAAGCCGGCGGCCGACGTGATTGGCCGACGCTTCAGGGATGTCGCCGCCACATTCGGCCTCGACCCCTCGGGCGAGATATCGGGGCTCCTCGAACGGCGCGATACCTGGTCCGGACGCTCCGTGCTGTGGCCGGTCGTCGGCACCGATCTGAAGATACCCGTCGACCTGGCGGCGCTGCCTGTCTATGGGCGCAGCCGCGCCTTCGAGGGTTTCCGCGGCTTCGGCGTTGCCCGCGCCAGCGACGCGGTCGTCGATCCGGAGGCCATCGGCATGGCGCTGGTGCCCAATGGCCGGGCGCCGGCAACGCCGGAACCGCAAGTCATCCAACCCGCGCCCGAACAGCCGAACGCTGAGGAGCCCAGGGCCGAGGACGCTCAGGCATCGGATCCGTTCAAGGGCGAGGTGCCGGCGCTGACCATCGTGCCGAAACAGGAGCGGCGCTTTGCCGACAAGGTGATCCGGCTCGCCGAACATCGCCAGCCAGCCAACGACAAGGGCCTCTCGACCCTGGAACGCAGCGCCTTCCGCGAAATCGGCGAGCGGCTGAAGAAGGAGAGTGCTCCGGTCGAGCCACCAGAGACTGAGACTGCTGAGGCGTCGGCAGCGGAGACCGAGGCTCCGGTCAAGGCGTCCGACGACCCGATGCGCACCGGCGGCATCCCTGCGTCAGGGCCAGAGAACGAACCGGTCGAGCCATCCGAGACCGATGTCGATGCCGAAGACGAGCAGGATCTGGCACGGCTTGACGGTCACCCGGACGAAGCGGCTCGTGAAGCCCCCCCTGGGATGAATGTGACGGGCTCGTTGCTGGACTATGCCGGCCAAGATGACGAACGTGGCCCCGTGGCGGCGGAACCAGAGAACACCGCTGCGGTTTCGCCCGGCGAAGAGCCTGAAGCCACTGACGCGACACATGATGTCCTCGATGACGACAGCATGACGTCAGCAGATTTTCGCGATGCCGAAGACAGCGAGGATTGGGCGCAGCCCGACGAGGAAGCCGCATCGCCTGACGAGCAGGCGGTTGCCGCGCAGGCCGTCAATGCAGGCGACGCTGCGGAAATACGCGTCGAGCGCCCTCGCCTGCAGGTTCCGCCGCTCAAGGCCGAAGGGTTCGTGCCGTCGGCGTTTTCCGCCGGAGATGAACACAAGGCCCCGGACACGTCGCTGCTCGGTAAGCTGCCCGTGCCGCTGCTCATCCATTCCGGAGACCAGTTGCACTATGCGAACGAGGAATTCCTCAGCCTGACCGGCTACGAGGCGCTCGACGATCTGGCGGATGCCGGCGGCCTCGGCGCGTTGTTTGCCGACCCCTATGCCGACGACGGCGTTTCCGACGGCACCGATCGCGCGCTGCGGTTGAAGACGCGTGATGGACAGGAATTCCCGATCGAGGCCATTTTGCGCTCTGTCCCCTGGCGCGACGGCAAGGCGCTGATGCTGGTCGTGCGACGCTCCGGCGAGGATGATGCGCCGGCGAGCCTGCATGTGGTTGGCGACGAGCAGACGCAGCCGGATATTTCCGAGCTCAAGGTGCGCATCGCCGAGATGCGCACCATTATCGACACCGCCACCGACGGCGTCGTGCTGATCGGCCGTGACGGCACCATCCGATCGATCAGCCGGCCGGCCGAAGCACTGTTCGGCTTCGACAGCGACGATGTGACCGGCAAGCCGTTCGCCTCGCTGTTTGCCATCGAAAGTCAGCGCGCGGCACGCGACTATCTCAACGGACTGTCCGAGCCCGGCGTGGCGAGTGTCATGAACGACGGCCGTGAGGTGATCGGTCGCGAATCGCAAGGCCGCTTCATTCCGCTGTTCATGACCATCGGCCGGCTGCCCAACGACAGCGGCTTCTGCGCCGTCGTTCGCGATATCACGCAGTGGAAGCGGGCCGAAGAGGACTTGACGCAGGCACGTGCGGTGGCCGAGCGCGCGTCCTCGCAGAAGACCGATTTCCTCGCCCGCATCAGCCACGAGATCCGCACCCCGCTCAACGCCATCATCGGCTTTTCCGAACTGATGGTCGACGAGAAGTTCGGACCTGTCGCCAACGACCGCTACCGCGACTATCTGCGCGACATCAACCGCTCGGGCAATCATGTGCTCGACCTGGTCAACGACCTGCTCGACATCTCCAAGATCGAGGCCGGCCAGCAGGAGATGGCCTATGAGGCGGTGTCGCTCAACGACACGCTGGCCGAGACGGTGGCGATGATGCAGCCGCAGGCCAATCGCGAACGGGTCATCATCCGCTCCAGCTTCGCTTCGCGGCTGCCGGAAGTGGTGGCGGACCTGCGCAGCGTGCGCCAGATCGCGCTCAACATCCTGTCGAATGCCATCCGCTACACCCAGGCCGGCGGCCAGGTGATCGTCTCGACCGCCTATGAGACGTCGGGCGACGTCGTCATGCGGGTGCGCGACACCGGCATCGGCATGAGCCATGCCGAGATCGAGCAGGCGCTGAAGCCGTTCAAGCAGATCAACGCGCTGAAGCGCGGACGCGGCGACGGCACCGGGCTTGGACTGCCTTTGACCAAAGCGATGGTGGAAGCCAACCGTGCCCGGTTCACCATCAATTCGACCCCGGGCGAAGGCACCTTGGTCGAGGTCGCTTTTCCATCGACCCGTGTGCTCGCGGAATAGATCAGCCCTCCACGCTTCGATCCCGATAAAAAGAAAAAGGCGCCCAAAGGCGCCTTAAGAGATGGGATTGCTGTCACAACGGGGGCTTGAGCGAATTCGGATCCTCGGGGCTGAGGAACGGGATTTCTCCCTCAAGTTACCTGCGACTATCGACGCCGGACCTTAACAACCCCTTACCGGGGCGCCGGAAAATTTACGAATGTGTACCACTCATGAAATCTAGGTAAATTCTAGCGAGATATTTCGTTAACCATTCCGAAGTCACTTTTTCATACGTGTCGTTGCCTCAAAACCGGGCCACTTTTGAGCGACATGCATTAGCAGCTACTCGGCCAATTGCGGCAGGTTCTTGAACAGCTCAAGCGCCTCTGGATTGGCGAGCGCCTCCTTGTTCTTGATGGCGCGGCCATGCACCACGTCGCGCACCGCAAGCTCGGTGATCTTGCCCGACTTGGTGCGTGGGATGTCGGTGACGGCGACGATCCTTGCCGGCACGTGACGCGGGCTCGCGCCGCTACGGATTTTTGCCCGTATGCGTTTTTCCAGATCCTCGTCGAGCTGCACGCCGGCGGCCAGGCGCACGAACAGGATGACGCGCACGTCGTTGTCGAAGTCCTGTCCGATGCACAATGCTTCCAGGATCTCAGGCATCTGCTCGACCTGATTGTAGATCTCCGCCGTGCCGATCCTCACCCCGCCCGGGTTGAGCGTGGCGTCGGAGCGGCCATGGATGATGAGGCCGCCATGCTCGGTCCATTCGGCGAAATCGCCATGACACCAGACATTGTCGAAGCGCTCGAAATAGGCCGCCCGGTACTTCTTGCCATCGGGGTCGTTCCAGAAGCCGATCGGCATCGCCGGAAAGGCTTTTGCGCAGACCAACTCGCCCTTCTCCTGTCGGACCGGCCTGCCGTCGTCGTCCCAGACATCGACGGCCAGGCCGAGGCCGGGTCCCTGGATCTCGCCGGTCCAGACCGGCTGCGTCGGCACGCCGAGCACGAAGCAGGAGACGATGTCGGTGCCGCCGGAGACCGAGGCCAGATGTACGTCCTTCTTGATGCCGTCATAGACAAAGCGGAAATCTTCCGGCGACAGCGGCGAGCCGGTGGAGGAGATTGCCCGCACAGTGGACAGATCATGCGTGCGGATCGGCTTGAGGCCGGCCTTGCGCACGGAATCGATGAACTTGGCCGAGGTGCCGAGGAAAGTCATCTTCTCGGCATCGGCGAAATCGAACAGCACATTGCCGTCGGGGTAGAAGGGCGAACCGTCATAGAGCAGCAGCGTCGCACCCGAAGCGAGCCCCGACACCAGCCAGTTCCACATCATCCAGCCGCAGGTGGTGAAGTAGAAAAAGCGGTCGCCGTCGGTGAGACCGGCATGCAGCCGGTGTTCCTTGACATGCTGGATCAGCGTGCCGCCGGCCGAATGGACGATGCATTTGGGAATGCCGGTCGTTCCCGACGAAAACAGGATGTAAAGCGGATGCGAAAACGGCAGCGGCTCGAAGGCGACGGGCTTGCCGGCGAAGGGCGACAGCGCCTCTTCCAGCGCCACCGCCTTGTCGATGATCCCGGCGACATCGCTCGATGTGCCGAGATAGTCGACGACCAGGATCTTGCGGACAGTGCCGAGCTTGGCCGCGACCGCGGCGATCTTGTCGGCGACTTCGATCGCCTTGCCATTGTACCAATAGCCATCCGGCGCGATGAAGACGACGGGCTCGATCTGGCCGAACCTGTCGAGCACGCCCTGCTCGCCGAAATCGGGAGAGCAGGACGACCAGACGGCGCCGACCGAGGCGGCGGCCAGCATGGCGGCGACGGTCTCCGGCATGTTGGGCATCATGGCGGCAATGCGGTCGCCCTTCTTCACCTTGAGCGACAGGAAAAGCTGCTGCAGCCGCGAGGTCAGCGCGTGCAACTCGTTCCAGGACAGCCGGCGCTCGACCTTGTCTTCGCCGCGAAACACGATTGCGTCGCCTGAGCCGGTCTTCTTCAGCAGATTCCCGGCGAAATTCAGTGTCGCATCGGGAAAGAAAGAAGCGCCGGGCATCTTGTCGCCGTCGACGAGCAGCTTGTCGCCCTTGTCGCCGACGATGCCGCAGAAATCCCAGACCAGGCTCCAGAACCCTTCACGGTCCTCGACCGACCAGGCGTGAAGCTGCGAATACGAGGAAAACGCTACGCCGGCTTTGACTCCGGCGGCTTTGGTGAAGGCGGTCAAGGGTGCTGCGTCAATCTGGTCTTGCGTCGGGGTCCAGAGCGGTTGTTCGGCAGCCATGATCGTTCCTCCACGGTCGCCATCGCTTATGCATATCGCAGCGCAGCAGAGCAAGATTTTGTTCGGCTGATGCGACCAGATGTGCGCAAATGCCATCGCCGGGCCATAAAGACTTGAAATGCCTCAGCCCTAAGTCGTAGTGACAACTTGAAGTCGTAGTGACGGCCGGAAGTCCTGGTCACGACTGGAGTCGTGGTGACGACCGGGGCCGTGGTGACGACCGGGGTCGTGGTGACACCTGGGGTTACACCCGTCGGGCGATTGTCGGAATGGAAGCATACGGGGCCATATGCCATCATCTATGATCCGGCGCGGAATATGGGCGATCGGCGCTGCCGTGATCGTCGTCGCGCTGGTCGTTGCCGCCCTGCCGCTGATTGCCTCCACCCGTATCGTGCGCGACCGCATCGCCTGGGAAATGAGTGCGTGGAGCGGCTTCCGTGTCGCCATCGACGGTTCGCCGCGTATCGAGGTCTGGCCGACATTCCGCGCCATCCTGACCGATGTGACGCTGTCACAATGGACCGACACCGAGGCGCCGCCGGTGGTCGAGGCAGAACGGGTCGAGGTCGACCTTTCCGCCATGGCGGCCTTGCGCGGCGACGTGGTGTTTTCGACGGCGCGGCTGGTGCGGCCGACGATCCGGGTCCAGCGCACGCCTGCCGGCCTTTTCCTGCCCGCTGTCCCGACCGGCGGGCGCATCACGCGCTCCATCGACACGGCGCGCGGCCTGGTCAACGCCGACCCCGCCAAACCGGACCTCGACAAGCTGCCTACCGACACCTTCGGCACGGTCGAGTTTCGTGACGGCCGCATGGTAGCCTCCATCGGCGGCAAGGACGTCGAGATCCTGAGCAGTTTGAACGGTCAGGCAAATTGGGCGGCGATGAACAGCAATGCGACGCTGTCGGCAACCGGCATCTGGCGGGGCGAAAGCGTCGCGCTGGACGTCGCCTCGGCCAAACCGCTTGTGCTGTTTGCCGGCGGCACGGCGCCGCTGACACTGTCCTTCAAGGCGGCGCCCGCCACCTTCTCGTTCGACGGCACGGCCAGCATGTCTGAAAATACCTATTTCGACGGTCAAGCGAAGTTCTCGGCACCCTCGCTGCGGCGTGTCCTGGAATGGTCGCAGGCCGGCATCGCTCCGGGTGCGGCGATCGGCTCGGTCAGCATTTCGAGCAAGATCACCGCGACCGGCGGGCGCGTCAAGTTCGACAACACGGCGATTGCACTCGACAACAATCCGGGGATGGGTGCGCTGGACCTCTCGCTTGGTGAAGCACAACCGGTGATCTCCGGCACGCTCGCCTTCGACACGCTCGACCTCAGATCGTTTCTGTCGGCCTTCACCCCGCTGGTGCCGACCGGAGGGGCGGGGCCTGGCGAAATCGACACAAGTTTCGCCGACAAGATCAATCTCGATCTCAGGCTGTCGGCGGCGCACGCCACGGCGGGGCCGATCCAGCTCGCCGACGTCGCCGCCACCGCACAGGTCAAGGATGGTCTGTCCGTCTTCGACATCTCCGATGCCTCGGCCTTCGGCGGCAACATCCAGACCAGCCTTCGCTTCGATCGCAAGCCGGAAGGCTCGCAAGTCGAAATCCGCCTTCTGGCGTCCGACATCGACGGCGGTGCTTTCGGCACGGCGGCAGGGATGACGCGGCTGGTGCCGGTCGGCACGGGCACCGTCTCGGTGATCCTCAAGGGGCCGGGCAGAACCTGGGATTCCATCTTCGACAATGCCGACGGCTCGGTCTCGGCGACCTTCGGGCCGGGTGCGTTGAGCAAGCTCAACCTGCCGGCCTTCCTCAAACATACCGAACAGGGCGGCTTCTTCGCGCTCGACGATGTCTCCGACGCAACATTGCCGATCGACGGTGCCGAGATCAAGGCAACCATTTCGAAGGGCGTGGCGCGAATCGACAAGGCCGAGGCCAATTCAGCGAAGTACAAGATCTGGCTGTCCGGCATCGCGTCCTACGCCGGGCGCGGACTGGCCTTGTCCGGCGGCGTCATTCAGCCGGATCAGGCGGCAACGCAGGCCAACGGCCAGCAAGGCCCCAACCAGTCGTCGTTCTTCGTCGGCGGAACCTGGAGCACGCCGTTCATTTCCCCGATCAGCCGCGGCGTTTCGGGGGAATAAGCGGTCGCGTTTTCGTCTTCAGCCGCGTTGCGCGGCCTGCTCGTCGAGCTGGCGCTGCACCTCACGCCGCTTGTTGGCAAGCGAGGCGATGATGACGCCGATCGCCACGACGGCGATCAGGATGGTGCAGGCGGCGTTGATTTCCGGCGTCACGCCGAGGCGAACCTGGCTGTAGATCTTCATCGGCAGCGTCGTCGCGCCCGGCCCCGAGGTGAAGCTGGCAATGACCAGATCGTCGAGCGAAAGGGTGAAAGCCAGCATCCAGCCGGAGACGATCGCCGGCATGATGACCGGCAATGTGATCTGGAAGAAGGTCTTCACCGGCGTGGCGCCAAGATCCATCGCGGCTTCCTCCAGCGAGCGGTCGAAAGTCATGAGCCGCGACTGCACGACCACGGCGACGAAGCACATGGTCAGCGTGATGTGGGCGAGCGTCACGGTGAGGAAGCCGCGGTCGAGCCCGACGGCGACGAAGAGCAGCAGCAGCGACAGGCCGGTGATGACTTCCGGCATGACCAGCGGCGCAAAGACCATGCCGGAAAACAGCACCCTGCCCTTGAAGCGCGTGTAGCGGGTCAAGGTGAGTGCCGCCAGCGTGCCCAGCACCGTCGCAACCGTGGCCGAGATCAGGCCAACACGCGCCGTCACCCAGGTCGCGTCCATGAGACCCTGGTTGTGGAACAGCGAGACGTACCATTTGGTCGAGAAACCGCCCCAGACCGTGACCAGTTTCGATTCGTTGAACGAGAAGACGATGAGCAGCACGATCGGCAGGTAGAGAAAGGCAAAGCCAAGCACGATCGAGGTGATGTTGAAGCGGCTCCAGGTGGCGTTCATGAGGTCACCTGTCCATTTCCTGAGCGCGCGCCTGAGCCCGCTGGAAGAGCATGATCGGCACGATCAGCAGCAACAGCAGGATGACGGCCACGGCCGACGATACCGGCCAGTCGCGATTGGCGAAGAACTCGTTCCACAACGTCTTGCCGATCATCAGCGTCTGCGATCCGCCGAGCAGATCGGGAATGACGAATTCGCCGACAGCCGGAATGAACACCAGCAGACAACCGGCGATGACGCCGGGCAGCGACAGCGGGAAGGTGATTTTCCAGAACGCACTGGTCGGCGGGCAACCGAGATCCTTGGCCGCCTCGATCAGCGAATAGTCCATCTTCTCGAGAGCGGAATAGAGCGGCAGCACCATGAACGGCAGGTAGGAATAGACGATGCCGATGAAGATCGCCGTATAGGTGTTGAGGATGATCAGCGGCTGGTGGATGATGCCGGTGGCGAGCAGCAGCTGATTGAGCAGCCCTTCGGGCTTGAGAATGCCGATCCAGGCGTAGACGCGGATCAGGAACGAGGTCCAGAACGGCAGGATGACCAGCATCAGCAAGGTCGGGCGGATCGTCGCCGGCGCGCGCGCCATGCCGTAGGCGATGGGGTAGCCGACGAGCAATGTCAGGACCGTCGAGACCGCGGCGATGATGACGCTGGTCACATAGGCGTTGAAGTAGAGCGCGTCCTGCGTCAGCCAGGTGTAGTTGTCGAGGCTGAGCTGTTTCAGCTGAGCCAGGAACCCTGAGATACCGCCGCTGAAATCGAGCGCCGGCGTATAGGGCGGAATGGCGATCGCCGTCTGCGACAGCGAGATCTTGAAGACGATGACGAACGGAATGAGGAAGAAGAACAGCAGCCAGACATACGGGATGATGATGACCAGTCGGCCAACGAAGGCAGCACCCAGCCTGGCAAGGATGGATCTGCCGGCATTGGATGCCGGAGAGGCTGATGCTGTGGTGACGGCGGCGCTCGACATGGTCGCCCCCTACCGCGTCAGCACGACGCCGGCGTCGGGCCGGAAGGAAACCCAGGCGCGGTCGTTCCAGCTCAACGGATCCTCGGTGATGCGGGCCGCGTTCATGGTGCTGGCGCGCACCACCTGGCCGTCGTCCAGCCTGACATGATAGACGGTCATGTCGCCGAGATAGGCGATGTCGTAGACCTCGCCCTCGATGGCGTTGACGGCCTCGGCCGGCTTCTTCGACGACACCTTGATCTTTTCGGGCCTGATGGCGAAGGTGACGGCCGTCCCGGCCCCGGCGGTGCCGGCATTGTCGGTGCGGATGGTGATGCCGTTGCCGGCGTCTATGCAGGCGCTGCCCGCCTCGCCACGCGCGATCTTGCCCTCGAACATATTCACGTTGCCGACGAAGCCAGCGACGAAACGCGATCCCGGCGCCTCGTAAACTTCGGCCGGCGTTGCCACCTGCATCACCTCGCCCTTGTCGATGATGGCGATGCGATCGGCCATGGTCATCGCCTCTTCCTGGTCGTGGGTGACGACGACGAAGGTCAGGCCGAGATTCTGCTGCAGGTCCATCAGTTCGAACTGCGTCTCTTCGCGCAGCTTCTTGTCCAACGCGCCGAGCGGCTCGTCGAGCAGCAGCACCTTCGGCCGCTTGGCGACCGAGCGGGCGAGCGCGACGCGCTGGCGCTGGCCGCCGGACAGTTGATGCGGCTTGCGCTTGGCGAACTGCTCGAGCTTGACCAGCTTCAGCATCTCGGCAACGCGCGATGCGATTTCGGGCTTCGGCATGCCGTCCTGCTTGAGGCCGAAGGCGATGTTGTTCTCGACCGTCATATGCGGGAACAGCGCATAGGACTGGAACATCATGTTGACCGGCCGCCGGTAGGGCGGGATGCCGCGCAGATCCTGGCCATCGAGCAGAATGCGGCCGGCTGTCGGCTCCTCGAAGCCGGCGAGCATCCTGAGCAGCGTCGACTTTCCACAACCGGAAGCACCGAGCAGCGCGAAGAACTCGCGCTCGAAGATGGTCAGAGACAGATTGTTGACGGCGGTGAAGTCACCGAACTTCTTGGTGACGTTGTCGAACTGGATGTACGGCTTGGCGTTCGGGTCGTTCCACGGTGCAAAATCCCTGCGGATGCTGCCAAGCGATTTCATGTCCCACTCCGTCCTGATTTTCTTGCTTCTTGCCCCAGGTAAAAACGGTCCCGGCAGGTGGCTGCCGGGACCGTGTCGGATTGCTTACTGGCCGGTGACGATCTTGGTCCAGGTGCGCGTGATGACGCGCTGGGTCTTGGGATCGTATGGCGAGACGGTGTAGAGCTTCTTTATGGTCTCGGCATCGGGATAAACCGAGGGATCCTCCAACAGTGCCTTGTCGACGAATTGCTGCGAAGCCTTGTTGCCGTTTGCGTAGAGCACGTAGTTCGACGACTTGGCGATAACTTCCGGCTTCATCATGTAGTTGATGAACTCGAGCGCCTCCGCGACATGCGGCGCGTCGGCAGGGATCGCCATCTGGTCGAACCACATCTGCGCACCCTCCTTCGGCACGGAATAGCCGATCTCGACGCCCTGCTTGGCCTCGACCGCGCGGTTGCGGGCCTGGAACACGTCACCCGACCAGCCGACGGCCAGGCAGATATCGCCGTTGGCGAGCGCGTTGATGTATTCGGAGGAATGGAACTTCCTGATATAAGGTCGGACCTTGAGCAAGGTCTCCTCGGCCTTGGCGATATCGTCGGGCGATGTGCTGTTCGGGTCGAGGCCGAGATATTTCAGTGCAGCCGGAATGATGTCGGCCGGCGAGTCCAGCACGTAGACGCCGCAGTCCTTCAGTTTGGCCAGGCTGTCGGGGTTGAAGAAGACATCCCAGCTGTCGATCTTGTCGGTGCCGAGTGCCGCCTGCACCTTCTTGATGTTGTAGCCGATGCCGACCGTGCCCCACATGTAGTTGACCGAGTATTCGTTGCCGGGGTCGTACTTGGCCGTGCGTTCCGAAACCGTATCCCACATGTTGGAAATGTTGGGCAGCTTCGACTTGTCGAGCTTCTGGAACACGCCGGCCTGGATCTGGCGCGCAAGGAAATTGCCGCTGGGCACGACGACGTCATAGCCGCTGCCGCCGGCAAGCAGCTTGGTCTCAAGGATTTCGTTGGAATCGAAGGTATCATAGACGACCTTGATGCCGGTTTCCTTGGTGAAATCGTCGATGATCGAACTGTCGATGTAGTCCGACCAGTTGAAGACGTTGACGACACGATCTTCGGCGTGACCGCCGACGGTGAAAAATGTCAGGAATGCCGACGTTGCCGAAAGCCAGAGCGCTTTGCGGATCATGCTATTCTCCTTTGATGAGTGTTCCTTCACCGGCTCGTCGCGACATCAGCGCGACCGGCATTTTCTTCAGACTATTGAGCTTTCCAAGGGGCGACAAGCGCGAACTGCCGAGACCATGCAGGCGGTTCGATGAGATGGTTGGATGCCCCTGAGGCGGCCTGGGAGGCGTGCCAATACCGTCAGAGGCTTTCGCCATGGCGCGGGCAGAGATACGACGATATGGTCCGGTCCCGATCGGACCGGCTGGGAGACTTGGCAAGATACGCCTGTCTTGTTGTTGCCGTATTCCCAGCCTGCCCGTGCCGCAGCGACGTTGTCAATGGCAAAGCTGCAGGCCGCTTCAATTAGGTGACGGCACCCCGGTGACCCCTGCGCGTTCGGGCCTTGCCTGGCGCTTGAATTCGAGCCCGATATGGACGAGCAGCGCCGTGACCACAACCGCGCCGCCGATGATGGTGCGCCCCGACGGCACCTCGGAATGAATGAGCCAGACCCATATCGGGCCGAGGATCGGCTCGAACGTGCCGAGCAGCGCCGCGATGGCCGCCGGGATCAGTCGCGCGCCGGTGGCGAAGAAGGCCAGGCCGAGGCCGAGATTGACCACGCCGAAGGCAAACAGAAAGCCCATGTCACTGACAGATACGGTGAGGGTCGATGC
>NZ_RZPF01001070.1:0-1433 GCF_004022735.1 Mesorhizobium sp. M7A.F.Ca.AU.001.01.1.1 | reverse complement strand
GCTTCCGGGTTGCCGTCGGCAAACACCAGGTTCTTGGCGGTGGCCTTGAGATTGCAGCCCTCGAACGCCGCCATATGCTGGCGAAGCTCGTCCAGCGTCGTTGCTGTGGTCGCCAATTGGCGGGCAAGTGCCGCCTGCGCTTCGTCGGGAACCGCAGTCGTCGCAGACGGCGACCGCGCGACGGGTGGTGCATTTGCTCTGTCCCCGGCTTCGCCGCGGGACACGGTCGTCGAGCGCAGCGGTGCGGCGGTGCCACCCGAAGGCGCTGCGATCGGCGCGCGCTCCATCGGCTTTGGCGCAACCTCGGCGAACCGGTTCACCGGCTGCTCTTCGAGCGCCTCGTCGACGCCCACGCTGGCGTAAAACGCCAGCAGGTCGGCGATATCAGGTCTGTTGGTTGGGGAAGCGGCAGTCATCGATTCCACATTCGTCCGCGTGGCGGCAATTTGCAAGGCTGGCAGCTTGGGTTCCTTCGGAGCCTCTCGCCGGCGCGTTGGCTGACGGAGCATCAAACGAAAAACCCGCCTGTGCGGCGGGTCACTGGCGCAACTCAGCACCATAGGCAAAAATGTACCATAGCTGAGCTCACCGAGTCAAGAAAAAATTCCTATCGTGTCAGCCCGTTGGTATGCGCGGATCCTGCACCAGGTAGAAGGTCCATCTGGGCGTGTAGTCGGTCATCAGGAATTCGAAGCTGGCGGTTTTCAGCGGGTCGACCTTGCCATTCCTGAACAGCAGCCGGTCATAGGGTTCGAAATCGCGATCGAAATCGGCGAAATTGCTCGACCGGATGTTGTCCGGCGTCTTGTTGCGCTGGTCGAAGGAAAGCCCGTCGCCGAACACGCTCGGCTGGTTCAGGATCTCCTGCAATTCGAACTGGAATTCGACCCAGGCCTGGCCGCTATTGTTGAGCACCTCGATGCGCATATACATCATGCCGTTGGCGAATTCGCCGGCCTTGCCGAAGGCCTGGATCGGCTTTGTCGTGCGGATCGTCAGCGTCACCGGCGTTGACGAAGTCAGCTCTTCGGTGATGACGAACGGATCGTCCTTCGTGCCGATGCCCGAGGCGCCGGTGATGTGGAAGCCGCCAAGCTCGTCGGAGAAGGAGTAGGCGCCCGCCGCCCAGACCTTCACTTCGTCGGCGGCAGCGTGATGCGGCGCCAGCATCAGAAGGGCCAAAAGGAGCGCCCGGCGGATCCGGCCGGGCGGGAAAAGAAAGCGCGTCGATGAAAAGCCGGCTGGCCCAGGAAAGCGCATGGCGTGAAGTATGGCCGATAAGCAAGCCGTCGAACAATTAAAAAACGCGCGCCCCGCAGGCAATGCCAGGCGAAAAGCAGTCTTCCAGCCTCGCAATGCGCGACTTTTTGGCCAAAACGGCATTGTCACGTATGCGCCGGTTTCCTGTCGTCAATTGATGCGCTATGCAGCGC
>NZ_RZPF01001069.1:0-1439 GCF_004022735.1 Mesorhizobium sp. M7A.F.Ca.AU.001.01.1.1 | reverse complement strand
GTGTAGAGGAAACCCTCCGGCCAGAAGCGGACGATTTCCAGCGTGCCGGCGTTCGTTTCCGTCTCGATCAGCTGCGTGAGGTCGGAGATTTCCCTGGCCGGCGCCTGTTTTATCAGCTCACGCAGCACGAGGCCGGCGGCAAAGACGATGAAGTCGGCGCGGTCGATCGCGGCGAAGCGCTTCTGCCCCTCCATGATCTCGACCCAGTCGAGAAAGGCCCTGGTGAGCTTGGCCTCGTCGATCTCGAAGCGCACGCCGAACGTGTCCGAGACCACCTTGGCGCTGCCGCGAAAGGTGGCGCGGAACCAGCGCAACTGCCGCAGCCGATGGCGAAGATCGGGCATCAAGGCCAGTTCGTCCCTGAAGGGCAGGTCCATGTTTCCTCGTATCCTGTTTCCCGGTCAGCCTAGCACAAGCGCGCCGCCGCCGAAATCTGTCAGCGGCCCTGTGGATGACCGCTTCAGAGGCCAATATCATACATATTGACATTCTCGGAAACAAATGTTCTCACTTTGCTGTTGTCACGCGCCGGTCCAAGGTGCGATTCAACTGAGGCTTCGGGAGGAGAACCGAATGGCGATTTGGCAGTGGGGACTGCTTCTGCTGGTTATCGTGTGGGCGCTGCAGTCGCTCGGCGTCTGGCTGCAGATGCGGCATTATTCGGATGTCTTCAGGGGCGTCACCGACCAGTACAAGGACGGCTTCGTCGGAGCCGGCAATTTTCGCGGCCGGTTGGCCAAGGGCACCATCGCGCTCGTGGTGGTGACGCCCGATCTGGTCGTGCGCCGCCTGATGGTGATGAGCGGCCGTTCCGTCTTCACCAAGTTCAAGAGACATGAAGAATTCGAGGGTGTTCCCCTCGATCGACTCCGGTCCAACCCTGCAATCATGGGGGAGGGGGAACCCGGTGTGGCCGAGGCCGTGAAACGGGCGATCGAGCAGATCGACAAGACACGGTCGGAGCCGGGGAAGAAGCCGGGCCTGTCCGGTTTGAACGTAGCAAGGGCTTAGAGCCGGATGATTTCGGGCTCTAAATCAAAGGGATAGAGGACGCCGCGCACCGACTGGGATCAACCGGCGGGTGGCATAAGGAGGAGAAATGTCTGTATTTTCGTTGTTGGCGCAGCATGCCGACATGGCCGTGCACAATCTGCATGTCGCAGGTGCCATGGTTTCGGATGCCGCATTGCATGGCAAGCTCGCTGTCGAGCATGCCTCCGACCATCTCGTTGTCCTCGCACAAGCGGACAGCGGACCGATCACCGTCGATCAGTTCAAGGAAAAGCTGAAGGACGTCCAGCAGGAAGAGCAGCTCGGCTGGCTGACCGCCATCGGCAAGTACTTCATCGGCATCTTCCAGAAGGGCGGCGAGGTCTTCGCCGGCTTCGTCACCGGCATCATTCCGACGCTGGTCGTGCTGATGACGGCCTTCTATGCCG
>NZ_RZPF01001068.1:0-1442 GCF_004022735.1 Mesorhizobium sp. M7A.F.Ca.AU.001.01.1.1 | reverse complement strand
AGGTCATCGCACCCGAGGTCCAGAAGATCTTCGCCAACAGGATGAAGGCTGAGACGACGGAGGTCGCCGGGAGCCATTCCTCCCTCGTCGTCCACGCGAAGGAAGTCGCCGCGGTGATTGAAAAGGCCGCGCTCGTGAAGTGACGATACCGCTCCCGGCACTTCGTGCCGGGAGCGCCGCGCGTGCTGGGCGAACTACGGCATGCCTTGAGCCGCGAACGGCTCAGACCTGGCTGAAACCGCACCAGTTGCACCCACTCGATTTCTAATGCCAAGCATCCGGAGGATGACATGACTGAGTTCGACACCCCGAGCCAGGACGCCGCCACGCTCGAAACGGCACCCACCCTTTACATCGAAGGCAGCGGAATCCGCTTCGCCTATCGCCGCCTCGGCCCATCGACCGGAACGGCGCTGGTTCTCCTGCAGCATTTCTCGGGCAACATCGACGCCTGGGACCCCGCCGTCGTGAATGTCTTGGCCGCCGATCGACCGGTGATCGCTTTCGACAACGCCGGGGTCGGCCGCTCGACAGGACAAACGCCGGACAATATCGAAGCGATGGCCCGAGACGCGGTCGCCTTTATCAAACTGCTCGGCCTCTCCGAAGTCGACCTTCTTGGCTTTTCCCTCGGCGGCTGCGTCGCCCAGCAGATCGCTGCCGAGCACGGACGGCTGGTGCGCAAGCTCATCCTCGTCGGCACGGCTCCGAGAGGCGGAGAAGAGCATCTGTTGACGGTTCTCCAGGACGCGTTTTCCCAAACCGACGCGCCGGACGTCCGCCTGCCACTATTCTTCACGAAGTCGTCCGCCAGCCAGTCGGCCGGCCTGGCTTTCCTGAAGCGGGCGAAGGTGCGTGAGGAAGATCGGGACACCGATAACGGCAGCGCGGTGACGGATCCGCAGGCCAAGGCGCTTATTACCTGGTGCGCCACACCTGATCCCGAGCACGCCATTCTGCGCGCCATCCGCCAGCCCGCCCTTGTGGTGAGCGGCAGCCACGACACCATGCTACCGGCGGACAACGCCTACGCAATGTTCAAGGCTCTGAGCAACGCCCAGTTGGTCCTTTATCCCGATTCCGGCCACGGCGCCCTGTTTCAGTACCACGAATTGTTCGTCAGCCACGTCCGGACCTTCGTGGAAGCGTAATCGGCGGTGGCATAATCCGGCGCGATCGGGCGCACTTTTATTCTTGAGAGCTGTTGCGGAGAATGAAATGACAATCGCAAAGGTCGAGGTTGAGCGTTTCAGCCTGACGTGTTCCAAACCATTCGACGCCGTTGTGGCCGCGCTCAAGTCAGCGGTCGGGCAACCTGATATTGTCGAATTTTTCAAGGCGACGAGGGCTGCAAATTCCTTCTCGGATTTGGAGCGCGTTGTGCAAAGTGGCCTGGGCCGCACAGGTCTCATGCTCTTCGCGGAATTCGACTTGGGCGCCAT
>NZ_RZPF01001067.1:0-1443 GCF_004022735.1 Mesorhizobium sp. M7A.F.Ca.AU.001.01.1.1 | reverse complement strand
ACGGTGGGCCGATGCCTGTCGTGCCGGCCTCCGGCCAGGGCGGCGCCGGTGAGATCCTGGCGCTCTATCCCTTGTTTGCAGAACTTTCGACGCGCTTCGACCTCGAGGTCAAGGAACGCGGCTCGCTCATCAACGGCTCGCCCTGCGCCGCCGCTTTGGTGGCCGACGCAGCGCTCGCGGGGCGCCGCCGCATCCGCATGGCGCAAAAAGTTTTCGCGCTGTCGATCGAAGCGTTTCGCGCGCCGCTCGAGCACTATGACGCGGCGCTCGACACGCTCTGGGGCGATGAGCATGAAACGGCTGCCCTGCAGGGATTGCGGGAGTTTCTGGTTGGCGCCGGCGATGGGCGACGCAACTATCAGGCGCCGGTCAGCTACCGCATCGTGCCGCGCGTCCTCGGCCAGGCGCATCGTGCGCTGGCGACGGCCGAGCGGGCGGCCAATGTGTCGCTGGCCTCGATATCGGACAATCCCGTCTACATCCCGCCCGACGATGCAGATCGGCTCGGCCGCTGCATCTCGACCGGCGGCTATCACAATGCGATGGCAACGCCGGCGCTGGACGATCTGGCGGCGATATGGGCCGACATCTGCCTGCTCTGCGACCGCCACGCCTCGAAGCTTCTGAACGGCAAGGTGTCGCTGCTGCCGGATCTGCTGATGACCGGACGTCACTCAGCCGACAGCGATGGCCATGGCAATGTCGGCTATGTGCCGATGGCGATCACCGGCTATCTCGAGCAGGCCAAGCTGGCCGCACAGCGCACCTTCATTCCGGGCACGGAATCGGCTGGCGCGGGGCAGGACGACGTCGCCACGACGGCGTTCTTCGCATGGGCCAAGGAAGCGACCGCCGGCCGCTGCGTCGATGCCGCCATGGCGATGCTGGCAATGATCGCCTCGCAGGCGCTGCACGTCACCGAACGGACGCCGCCGCCGGCACTGCGTTCCTTCGTCGATCAAATCAGAGCTATCGTGCCGCCTGTCGGCGCCGATCGCGTGCTGGGGCCGGAGCTTGCCAGGTTGGCGGAATGGTTCACTGAGAAAGTGTTCGAGGCGTAGAGATGCCAACAAAGCGGTAGCCGGTGAATTGGTGCGCCTGAACGGATGAAGTACGAACCTGCCGAGCTTCAGGTGGCCTGCCACCCGAAGCTCGAAGAGCGAAGGGTGGTGCGGACGACGGGAATCGAACCCGTACGATCAGAGATCGAGGGATTTTAAGTCCCTTGCGTCTACCAATTCCGCCACGTCCGCAGGCCAGCCCTTTTCAGACGCCAGACACAGGCCGTCAAGTCGTGTTGTTGAGCGTTCGCCGAACGTGCAAACAGACCGGGCGGCTTGATGATACTGGCGCGATCACGGAATTATCGGCGCGGCGGGTAGTGGTAGGATGCCTGTGTGGTGGATTTGATCCGCCAAGGCCGGCGCCTCTCAGGCCCAACCC
>NZ_RZPF01001066.1:0-1448 GCF_004022735.1 Mesorhizobium sp. M7A.F.Ca.AU.001.01.1.1 | reverse complement strand
GGGCACAGATATGCGGAAAGTTTTTTGGGCGCCGCAAGTCCTGACACTGGCGCTCGCGGCTGTTTGGGCGGGTGCCTCGCCGGCCGGGGCCGAGGACGTCTACAACCTCAACCAGAACGAAAGCGGCTTCAACCTGCCCGGCGTCACCTTGCCCCAGGGCCAGGACGAGGTCCATGCCGCGGATGGCACCACTTGCCGTTCCGCCGTCTCCGGCTCCGGCGCCTATGTCGATCTCGGCGTCATCAGAGGCAACAGCCAGTCCGACAATGATGTCGCCACTTACGGCCGCGTGGTGATCCCCATCGGGCGTACGCCCAAGCGCGTCGATTGCAGCCGTCTCTACGAGCTTGAGGTCGAGCGCCTTCAGCTGGAGCTGAAGCTCCTCAAAATGGGCCTCGGCACCGACGGCCAGACGGCGAGTATTGCCGCCACCGCTCCCGCGACCGCATCACCGGGGTGGGCCAACGAAGGCTGGAGCATCAGAACCGGAAATGGCGATGGCAAGAAAAAGAAGAAGCAGTAGCCGCGCGCTGTTTGCGATGGCGGCACTTGCCGGTTCCTGCCTTCCGATGCAGGCGGCGATCATCGGCACCTGCACCATCATGGTCGGGGCGTCCGGAACGATGAAGGCCAGTCCCGCCATCAGCATACTGGGCTCCAAACAGGCAGGCGGATCGAGCGCCAGCGCCACCGTGGTGGCAAGCTCCCTGTTATGCTCAATACTCAACCTGCTTGACTGCTATTCGGTTTCGGCGCCGGCGCCTGCCGCATTCTCGTCCGCGCCGAGCGGCGGTGGCACCAACGTGACGTTCGCTTCGGTCTTCCGCCTCGATGGCTCGGGGGCCGATGTCAACGGAAGTGTGCCGCAGAGGGTTGCCAACGGCACCCACGCGATGCAGGTCGACCTCACCGCCACCAAGTCGAGCGGTATCTTTCCCGCCGGCAACTATCAGGGCACGGTCACCGTGCGCTGCGAATAAGGCCGCGACAACTCAAATCGGGCTGGACCATGCGCGTGGTCTGGCAAGCTGCGGCCTTACAGGTTAGCTTCCACGCAATCGGAACGATCTGCGTTCGCCCGGACGCACGAAGACGCTCCGGCATTTTGAATTTGCGTTGCCAGGAGGCCCTGCTTGATTATCGTCATCGGCTCGATCAACCTCGACCTTATCGCCAAGGTCGACCGCTTGCCGAGCCCCGGCGAGACGGTGGGCGGCTCGGCCTTCACCACCGCGCCCGGGGGCAAGGGCGCCAACCAGGCCCTGGCCGCCGCACGCGCCGGCGCCTCGGTGCGCATGGTCGGCGCCGTCGGCAGGGACAGCTTCGCCGCCGAGGCACTGGCATTGCTGCGCGACGGCAAGGTCGACCTGTCCGGCGTTGCCGAGACTCACGCCTCGACCGGCACGGCACTGATCATGGTCGCCGACGACGGCGAGAACATCATCGCC
>NZ_RZPF01001065.1:0-1448 GCF_004022735.1 Mesorhizobium sp. M7A.F.Ca.AU.001.01.1.1 | reverse complement strand
GTTTTGCCGCGCCGGCCATCGACCGGTAGTCCGGATTGACGAAGAAGGTTGGCCGGTCAGGAGAGAAATCCATTTTGTCCTTCTCCATTTACGGAGCCTTTTTGAGAATTCGTCCTGCCGAGGCAGATGGCGTGGCTTTCGAGAACCGGAGCGCAGCGGACATTTAGTCCGTGAGCACCGGAAGCGCAGAAAGCCGCGTCAGGTGTCCGGCAGGGCAGAATTATCGAGAAGGCTCAGCGGATCATGTAGACCTTCTTGATTGTCTCATGGACGGTGCAGACGCCCTTCCAGTCCTGCGGGAAGAACGCTGCCGTATCCGGCTCGATCTCGATGACCTCGCCGGATTCATGCACATAGGTGCAGCGCCCTTCGAGGAAATGGCAGAACTCGTCGCGGGTGACATGGCAGTGCCATTTGCCCGGAGTGCAGACCCAAAGCCCGCATTCGGAGCGGCCTTCCGGCCCCTTGTACAGCAGCTTGCCCGAGGTATGGGATTGGCCCTCGATCATGGTCGGGATGACGCCCCAGTCGACGAGGTCGGTAATGGTAAGCGGGGATTTCATGATGGGGGTTGTCATATCGATTCCTTGGAAATGGGTGCTCAGCGGCACATGAAGGCCTTGGTCAGCGTTTGCGTGATGATGGAGATGCCGGTCCAGCCGGCGGGGAAGAATACCAGCGTGCCGGCCTCGACCGCGATCTCCTCGCCGTCGCCATGGACATAGCTGCCGCGTCCCGACAGGAAGTGGCAGAATTCGTCGGCGCCAAAGGTGACCTTGCGCGTGCCCGGCGTGCACGCCCACAGGCCGCATTCGCTCGATCCGTCCGGGTTCTGCGCCAGGATCTTGCCCGAAGCGCGCGGCGAACCGGCGAGCGTGTTGCTGCCCGCGCCCCAGTCTTCCAATTCCACGGCCGAAGCCTTCGGCCAGTGCGGTGTCGACATGTCATCAAGCTCCGTGGTCACGCCAGCATGTAGACGTTGCGCATCGTCTCATGCACGGTGCATTCGCCTCTCCAGCCGGCAGGGAACATGACCACGGTGCCGGTGGAGACTTCTATCACCTCACCGACATCCGACCGGTAGGTCGCGCGGCCGGCGACGAAATGGCACAATTCGTCGCGCGGGATACTGAGGCGCCAGCGGCCTGGCGTGCAGACCCAGATGCCGGATTCCGGCTGGTTGTTTGGCCCTTTGTGCACGAGCCTGCCGGTGGAGCGCGAAGCGCCGTCCAGCGCGTCAGGTTGGACGCCCCAGTCGACGAGGTCGGTTCGGGTGGTGGCCTGGTGGAGGTGTGGGGCGGAGGAGGTCATGAGCGTGCTCCATCATTTGGGCGCTCAATCCCGCCCCGTTTTCGCTCTACGAGGCCCACCTCTGTCCTGCCGGACATCTCCCCCTCAAGGGGGAAGATTGGCAACTTTGGCTTCTGTGTCTCTTCTTCAGCGTTGAA
>NZ_RZPF01001064.1:0-1449 GCF_004022735.1 Mesorhizobium sp. M7A.F.Ca.AU.001.01.1.1 | reverse complement strand
GGCTTGCACCGTCGCCAAGCCGAGACCCGCGCTGACAAGGCCGAGCGAGGTCAGCGGGTCCGCCGTCTCATAGGCGATGTCGGGCAAAAAGCCGGCTTTGGCGCAGGCGGCAAGGAACTGGCCGCGATTGGTGTCGTCCGGCTGGCGCACGACGGTGATCCAGGTGCGACCGTCAAGATGGTGAGGCCCGATCTCTGGCACTTCAACGAGTGGGTCATCTTCGGGGATCGCCAGCACCAGCGGCTCATGCCGCAGCGCCATGGCGGCGACATCCGGATCATCATCGGGTGGCGGCGAGTAGACAAAGCCCAGATCCAGCGACCGCTGCCGTAGCCCTTCCAACTGCGCCGCCGAGCGCAGGCTTCTCAGCTGCAGGTGGAAATCCGGCCGGTCGCGACGGAACTGGCGCAGCATCCCGGCGACAAGCCCGGCATGAACGGCCCCTTCGACATAGCCGATGGCGAGCCGGCCGACGGCGCCGCTGGCCAGGTTGCGGCCGAACTCCTCCACACGTCGCGCATTGGACAGCAGCGCGCGGGCCTCGGTGAGGAAGGCGCGGCCCTCGGCGTTGAGATGGACCCGCTGCTTCGACCTCTCAAAGAGGGAAACACCCAACTGCTCCTCGAGCTGGATGATCTGCCGGCTGAGTGGCGATTGGGAAATATGCAGCATTTCGGCTGCGCGCCCGACATTTCCGGTTTCGGCGACCGTGACGAAATAGCGGAGCTGGCGCAGGTCGAACATTTCTCCTCCAAGGCTCAAGTCCCTTTGGGTCTCAACTTTATCCTAATCAGTCTTGGACTGTCTGACCAGCCAAAAGCGATAATCGGCCATCCCAACCAAAGGAGACCGCCATGCAGTTCTTTGCCCTTCTCGCTCGCAACACCGAAAAATTTACCGATGCCGATTTCGCTCCACTTCTGCCCGGCGAAGCCGAACAGCGGCGCACGCTCTACGCCGAAGGGGCGGTACGTCAGGTGTGGAACCGAGGCGACATCCCGGGCAGCGGCATGATGCTCGAGGCTGCTGATGATGCTGAGGTTCGCGGCCACCTCGCCACCTTGCCGTTGGTCAAGGCCGGCATGATGGACATTGCCGCAATCGTGCCCCTCAAGCCCTACCCCGGCTTCGGCCCGAAGCACTGACAGGGCACATCCGGGGGTGACGAAGGCGTCACCCCCGGATTGACACGGGGATCGACAGACTGTGATCGGCTGTCAAGAAACCGTCACACGAAACCGGCTTCGCGCGTGCTAGGAATCAGTATCAGGCAGCCGCCGTGCGGCGCCATCTTCGGAACATGCATCTGGCACCGCCCATGGACATCACTCTCGCCCCGGAAGGCACCGATCTCTCGCCCTACCTGCCCGACGAGCACGGACTGTTCTTCATCTATCACTTCACCGCTGAGGGCGTGCGAACCAGGGACGCCGCCGCCGCGCACTGGAC
>NZ_RZPF01001063.1:0-1454 GCF_004022735.1 Mesorhizobium sp. M7A.F.Ca.AU.001.01.1.1 | reverse complement strand
GACTCACCTTGAGAGCCTTCTTTGGGGCCGGGCAGAATCATGCGCCGAAGGAAGAAGAGAACGACGCCGGCGAACACCACCAACAGAATTCCGAGATGCATCCATCCGGTCGAGTTCATCTGAATTCGCCCCTGTATCCGCGTCCTGGACGCCAATTCGATAGCACAATGTGGATGTGATCGCCATGACCGACATCGCCACCTACAACTTCGCCTATCTCGACGAGCAGACCAAAAGGATGATCCGCCGGGCGATCCTCAAGGGCATCGCCATTCCCGGCTACCAGGTGCCGTTCGCTTCGCGCGAAATGCCGATGCCCTACGGCTGGGGCACCGGCGGCGTCCAGGTCACCGCTTCGATCATCGGCCCGGACGATGTGCTGAAGGTCATCGACCAGGGCGCCGACGACACCACCAATGCGGTGTCGATCCGCGCCTTCTTCAAGAAGGTCGCCAATGTCGCGGTGACGACCGACACTGCCAGCGCCACAATCATCCAGACCCGCCACCGCATTCCCGAGCATCCGCTGACGGCGGCCCAGGTGCTGGTCTACCAGGTGCCGATCCCCGAACCCCTGCGCTTCCTCGAACCGCGCGAGACCGAAACGCGCAAAATGCACGCGCTGGAGGAATATGGCCTCATGCACGTCAAGCTCTACGAGGACATCGCCAAGCACGGCCGCATCGCCACCACCTATGCCTATCCGGTCAAGGTCGAGGGCCGCTATGTGATGGACCCCTCGCCGACGCCGAAATTCGACAATCCCAAGATGCACCGCTCGCCGGCCCTGCAGCTGTTTGGCGCCGGCCGCGAAAAGCGCATCTACGCGGTGCCGCCTTTCACCGAAGTGGTCAGCCTCGACTTCGAGGATCATCCGTTCGAGGTCCAGACCTTCGACCAGCCCTGCGCGCTGTGCGCGGCCGAGAACGTCTATCTCGACGAAGTCATCCTCGACGACCATGGCGGCCACATGTTCGTCTGCTCCGACACGGACCATTGCGAGAAGCGGCGAGCGGACGGCTATCGCGGCCATCTTGCCCCGGAAAACCATCTTGCCTCGGGAACAAGGGAGCCGGCGCAATGACCGACGAACCGCTGCTGCGTGTCGCAGCACTTTCTAAATTCTACGGTTCGCGCGTCGGCTGCGACAACGTCTCCTTCGACCTGTGGCCGGGCGAAGTCCTGGCTGTCGTCGGCGAATCCGGCTCCGGCAAGACGACGCTGCTCAACTGCCTGTCGACCCGGCTGCTGCCGAGCTCCGGCACCGCCAGCTACCGCATGCGCGACGGCCAGTTCCGCGAGCTCTACCGCATGAGCGAGGCCGAGCGCCGCTTCCTGATGCGCACCGACTGGGGTTTTGTCCATCAGAACCCCGCCGACGGCCTGCGCATGACGGTGTCGGCGGGCGCCAATGTCGGCGAGCGGCTGATGGCGGTCGGCGACCGTCACTACGG
>NZ_RZPF01001062.1:0-1458 GCF_004022735.1 Mesorhizobium sp. M7A.F.Ca.AU.001.01.1.1 | reverse complement strand
GTGCCGAAAGCGCCTGCGAGTACAATGTGCTGACCGGCAAAGGCACCAGCAGCGAAAAGCAGCCGGACGGCAGCACCAAGCACAGGAACGTCTCGGTCGAAGGCCAGACCATCGCCTTCAAGGACTGGAACCCCGGCACCACCTTCAGCGCTTGCGGCGCGTGACCGGCGCCTCTTCGACCGACTTCAGCTTGGCGGCGGCGCTGCCGGCGTCAGCCCGTGGCGGCGCATGATATCCATCATCCCAGCCTTGTCCGGCGGACCGCCGGCGGCGGCGTGGAACATGGCGAATATCTCACGGAAATAGTCCGGACCGATCGCCGCTGGTGTGACGACGCACAGCGCTTTCGCATCCGCGCTGCCATTGTTGTCGAAGCGATGGACTGCGCCGCGCGGGATGCACAGCGCTTCTCCCGGTCCGACCTCGATCGGCTTGCCGTCGACGGTCCAGGTCAGCACCCCTTCAATGCCGTAGATCGTCTCTTCGTAGTGATCATGGCTGTGCGCCGGCGCCAGCAGGCGCAGTCCGCTGGCAACCCTCAACTCAAAGGCGGCGATGCTGCCGTTCGAACTGTCGCCCGTCACCAGGAAGCGAATCGACAGCCCCTTGTCGCCGGTCTCATTGGCTGGATTGACCTGAAGATTCATGACCGACATTGCGCAAAGCCCTCCGGTAAATTACATTTACTCGCTATCAGTAAACTCAATTTACCGGATCGTCAATGCCCACCTCAACGGAAGTTCTACAGACCAAGACCGAGAACCTGCTGATCGGCGCCCTGCTGCGCGTGCCGGCACAAGCGATCCAGCGGCGGCTGATCAAGGAGCTCAACGCCGCCGGTTTCGACGAATTGCGCCTGCCGCATATGGCGGTGTTGCAGTTTCCCGGACCGGACGGCGCGCGGCCCGGCACCATCGCCGAGCGTGCCGGCATGAGCAAACAGGCCATCAACCAGCTGCTCAGCAGTCTCGAAGGGTACGGCTACCTCGTCCGCTCCGACATTCCCGGCGATGGCGGTGCGCGCGTGGTGCGATCCACGGAACGCGGTCATGCCGCGTTCTGGAAAATGGTCGATATCCTGCGCGACATCGAGGAGGAATGGCGCACCGAACTTGGGCCGGAGCGCTTTGCCCAGCTGAAAGCTCTGCTGTTTGTCGTCTGGGAAAGTCCGCTGGTGCGCTGAGCCAGAGACGGCGCCCGTCCGCCCTGCTCCATCGGCCTTTCCGATGGCACTATCGGTTTCTTCCGTTTCCTTCTGTCGCGCCGAACTGCCAATTCCTGCCCTTGTCCATCCAAGCAAAGGCAGAGCGAAATGAGCATTTCGAAACAGAAAATCCTGATCGTCGGCGGCGGCTCCGGCATGGGCCTGGCGCTGGCCAGGCGCTGCATCGAGGCCGGAGCCAAGGTGATCATCGCCGGGCGCGGCCGAGACCTGGTCTTCGCGCGCGATGTCGACGA
>NZ_RZPF01001061.1:0-1463 GCF_004022735.1 Mesorhizobium sp. M7A.F.Ca.AU.001.01.1.1 | reverse complement strand
GCCTGATCCGGTCGAGGCACGCTCGCTGCGCGTCGATATCGTTGCTTTTTCCGGCACGCCAGAGGCCGCGCGCATCGTGCGCAGGGTTATCGCTGATCGCTCAGGCCCGATCGTGCCGCTGGTCAGCGAAGTGTTGAACCCGGCGGCTTATGCACATGAGCGGGCCGTCTGCGTCGACACCACCGCCGCGGGCGGCAATGCGACCTTGCTGGCCGGAGCCTGACTCCGGCCGGTCGATAGAGCCATTCACCGTTTCGTGGAAACGGTGAATGGCTCTATCTCTTTCGGTTTATGCATGTCGTTGTCCCAAAACCGGGACCACTTTTGAGCGACATGCATTACGCGCCTTCGACGACCGAAAAACCCTCGAACTGGGGGTGGCCGAGATAGTGGACCTTCGTCGTGCCGACATTCCTGTGGGCAGCGCGGAAATTCTCGGACTTGGTCCAGGCGATGAAATCATCGTGGCTCGCCCACACGGTGTGCGATGCAAACAGCGTGTAGCCTTCGGTCTCGTTGACCGGGCCTCGCAGCAGGTGGAATTCGCGGAACCCCTTCATCTCCGCAAGGCTGGAATCGCGGTTCTTCCACACGGCTTCGAAATCGTTCTCCGAGCCGGTCTGCACCTTGAAGCGGTTCATGGCGATGTACATGGTGGTTTCCTCTCACAGGGATGTTGATGATTTGCGGCCGCAGCGTTTTGTTCTGCGCACATTCAAAATGGGCCGATTTCGGTCTCGAACTCCAAACTTGCGCTTGCTGCCTGTGGTGGAATCGAAGGGAAGGGGGCTGCTTTGCGGATAATGCCAAGCGCCGCCTGATCGAAAGCCGCCGACCCTGAGGTCTCCAGGATGCGCAACTTATTTATGTTGCCCTTCCTGCCTATGACGAATTTAACAACCGCATTGTTGCGTGCCGCCAGTTGTAGGGACGGCGGCAGAGTGCGATTGACGCTGCCGAGCTTTCTAAAGACATCGCCGCGGTAGTTATCTTCCGCGGCAGTGCCTGCCTCGTTTTGCCTTTTGCCCTTGCTGGCCGCTTGCGCCGACAGGTCCTGGCCATCCGCCGTGCCGCGCTTCTCATCCGCCGTCTTTGACTGGGCAGCTGCCGGACTGGGCCTCGCGCTGGGGATCGGCGGCTGTTCTGGAACGGCGACAGGCGTCTCGGTGCTCCTGGGCTGAACGGTCGGCTGTGCCGGCGCTTCGGTCTTGGGAGCCACGCTCTGATCATCGGGGCGAGGGGCGCCGGCCACCAGTATGTCCGGGGTGACCGCCTGCGGTTTGACAGGTTCCGGCAAAGGCTTGAGCGGCGGCTTTGCCGCTTCCGCGGCAGGTTGGGAGGCCTCCGTTGGCTGCGACGGCTTGGGCGGCGTTGCCGGCTGTGGTTTGGCCGGTTGCGGGCTGGGCACCAGTGCAACGTTTATTGCCGTCGGGTCCTTGTCCAGCGCGCTGCCGACCACGTTG
>NZ_RZPF01000105.1:0-12148 GCF_004022735.1 Mesorhizobium sp. M7A.F.Ca.AU.001.01.1.1 | reverse complement strand
GGGTGTGAAGTAGGGCAGTAGGGCAGTAGGGCAGTAGGGCAGTAGGGCAGTAGGGCAGTAGGGCAGTAGGGCAGTAGGGCAGTAGGGCAGTAGGGTGGCATTTCGTGAGCGCGACTTTCCGCGCACATACTGCCCTACTGCCTTACTCCCCTATTCCCTTATCTACCTGCTCCGCCGCCGCTCCGATGCCGGCTGGAATGCCACGCGGGCGTGGTACTTGCAGTAGGGACCGGTTTCGGCGGCATCGTTGCCGCAGAAATGGAAGTCCTCTGAAAGCGGATCGCCGTTCGGCCATTTGCAGGTCCGCTCGGTCAGCTCGACCAGCTGCAGATGCCGCGAGATCGGCAGCACGACATTTTCGACCGGGCGGATGTAATGGCGTGCCACGGGTTCGGCGTCGAACTGCGTCTGCAAAGCGGTCGCGCCGACCGATGTCGTGACATGGCGTGCCGTGGTTGCGGCGCGTGATACCGATTTCTGGACAGTCGATCCTTGCGCTGCCTTCTTCTGGCGTGTTGGCGTGGCGGTCGAGCGACCGCGGCCCGACAGTTTCAGCCGATGCACCTTCCCGATGACCGCATTGCGGCTGACCCCTCCAAGCTGCGCAGCAATCTGGCTTGCGCTCAGACCCTCCGACCACAGTTTTCTCAAGAGTTCTACCCGCTCGTCAGTCCAGTTCATGAGACCGCGCTCCTCTAAGCGTGCGGCAATCGGAATCCTTCTCCCGACCCGGCAACATTTGCCAGGGCAGACACCACATATATCTGGTGATTAGGTCCGCCGCACGAAATCTAGTTATTTCTCGACTACAACTACTCTATGCGCTGACTCGGTGACAAGAGTCCCAAGTGCAACACGAATCGGTTTTTTCGGTTTTCCCCAACTTGCCCGGTCGCTTATGAGCCGGCGTCCCGTCGGGGGGCTTGCCGCGCGCCACTACGCGACGTTTTCGTTGACTTCATGGCCGAAAAACAGGATAAGCCGCACAGGCCGCCGCTTTGGCGGCTTTTTTGATTTTCCGGTACCGGAGACGCATATAATGAGCGGTTCGGCGCTTTACGAGACCTTTGCTCGCGCACCCCTGGCCTTCGACCACGGGGAAGGCACATGGCTGATTACCGACAAGGGCGAGCGATATCTCGATTTCGCCGGCGGCATCGCCGTCAATTCGCTGGGCCACAGCCATCCGCACCTGGTCGCCGCACTCACCGAGCAGGCAGCCAAGCTGTGGCATGTCTCCAACCTCTACGAGATCCCCGGGCAGAGCCGGCTTGGCGAACGGCTGGCCGACGCCACCTTCGCCGACAAGGTGTTCTTCACCAATTCCGGCGCCGAGGCGCTGGAATGCGCGATCAAGACGGCGCGGCGCTACCATTTCGTCAAAGGCCATCCCGAGCGCTTTCGCATCATCACCTTCGAAGGCGCCTTCCATGGCCGCACGCTGGCGACCATCGCGGCTGGCGGCCAGTACAAGTATCTCGAGGGCTTCGGCCCCAAGGTCGAAGGTTTCGACCAGGTCGGCTTCGACGACATTGACGCCGCCGAAAAGGCGATCACGCCGGAGACGGCCGCGATCCTGATCGAGCCGGTGCAGGGCGAGGGCGGTATCCGCCCGGTGCCGACGCAGTCGCTGAAGCGGCTCAGGCAATTGTGCGAGCAGCACGGCCTGCTGTTGATCTACGACGAGGTCCAGTGCGGCATCGGCCGCACCGGCAAGCTGTTCGCACATGAATGGTCGGGTGTAACGCCCGACATCATGGCGATTGCCAAGGGTATCGGCGGCGGCTTCCCGATGGGCGCCTGCCTTGCCACGGATGAAGCGGCGGTCGGCATGACCGCCGGCGTGCATGGCACCACGTTCGGCGGCAACCCGCTTGCCATGGCGGTCGGCAACGCCGTGCTCGATGTCGTGCTGGAAGACGGCTTCCTCGAAGATGTCCAGCGCAAGGCGCTGCTGATGAAGCAGGGTCTGGCGTCGGTCGCCGACGAGTTTCCCGAAATCATCGAGGACATCAGGGGTGCCGGGCTGATGCTCGGCCTCAAATGCGCCATGCCCAACACCAAGGTGAACATGGCCTTGCGCGACCAGCACCTGTTGACGGTTCCGGCCGGCGACAACGTCATTCGCCTGTTGCCGCCGCTCACCGTCACCGACGCCGAGATCCATGACGCGCTCAACCGCATCCGCGCCGGCGCCAAGGGCCTGGCGGAGGCGATCGCTTCCGCCGCGGCGAAGTAATCCCGGAATCATTGCTGATGTCAGTTCGCCATTTCACCGATCTTTCCACCGTTTCCGAAGGCGACCTGCGCTTGATGCTGGACGACGCGGTGGTGCGAAAGGCGCGGCTCAAGGCCGGCGAGCGCACCAAACCGCTCGAAGGCAAGGTGCTGGCGATGATCTTCGACAAGCCGTCGACGCGCACGCGCGTCTCCTTCGACGTCGGCATGCGGCAGCTCGGCGGCGAGACCATCATGCTGACCGGCACCGAGATGCAGCTCGGCCGTTCCGAGACCATCGCCGACACCGCCAAGGTGCTGTCGCGCTATGTCGATGCGATCATGATCCGCACCACCTCGCATGAGCGGCTGCTGGAATTGACAGAGAACGCCACCGTGCCGGTGATCAACGGACTGACCGACGATACCCATCCCTGCCAGCTGATGGCCGATATCATGACCTTCGAGGAACATCGCGGTCCGGTAGCCGGCAAGACCATCGCCTGGACCGGCGACGGCAACAATGTGCTGCATTCCCTGCTCGAGGCCTCGGCCCGGTTCCGCTTCAACCTCAACGTCGCCGTTCCCGAAGGCAGCGAGCCGGCGCAGAAGCATATCGATTGGTCGCAGGCGCATGGCGGCAAGCTGCACTTCACCCGCTCGCCCGAGGAAGCCGTCGATCAGGCCGACTGCATCGTCACCGATTGCTGGGTGTCGATGGGCCAGGAGCATCGCGCCCGCGGCCACAATGTGTTCTCGCCCTACCAGGTCAATGCCAAGCTGATGGCGAGAGCCAAGCCGGACGCGCTGTTCATGCACTGCCTGCCGGCGCATCGCGGCGAGGAAGTGACAGACGAGGTTATCGACGGACCGCATTCGGTGGTCTTCGACGAGGCCGAGAACCGGCTCCATGCCCAGAAGGCCGTGCTTGCCTGGTGTCTAGGCGCTTGAAGTGTCTGGGCGCTTGATCCCTGGGAGCTTGATCTGCGGGCGTGTGATGCCTATTTGCGCCGCATCACGCAAATCAAGCGCGTTTCGACGCATGCGCCCCGGAGGGCGGCATGGCCGCGCCCTGGAGCTTTGTCATGTTGGAAACCTATCAAGTGACTGAACATCACCCCAAACTCGGCGAATTCGGCTATGCCGGCGACGATCACGTCGTGCCGTTCGAGGTCGGCCCTCTCGACGTGCGCGGCCGCACGGTCCAACTCGGGCCGATGCTGGACGCCATCCTCAGCCGCCACGATTATCCCGAGCCGGTCGCCCGCCTGCTGGCGGAGGCCTGTGTGCTGACCGTGCTGCTCGGCACTTCGCTGAAGTTCGAGGGCAAGTTCATCCTGCAGACCCGCACCGACGGACCCGTCGACATGCTGGTTGCGGATTTTTCCACGCCCTCGGCGCTGCGCGCCTATGCGCGTTTCGATGCCGACCGGCTGGAAGCGCTGGTCGCGGCGGGCGAAACCTCCCAACAGACGCTGCTCGGCAGTGGCGTGCTGGCGCTGACCATCGACCAGGGCGCCCATACGCAGCGCTATCAGGGTATCGTCCAGCTCGATGGCGAGACCCTGGAAGACGCGGCACGCACCTATTTCCGTCAGTCGGAGCAGATCCCGACGGATATCAGGCTGTCGGTGGCCAAGCTTTTGACGCCCGGTCCCGGCGGCGCCCGCGAGCAATGGCGCGCCGGCGGTATCCTGGCGCAGTTCCTGCCGCAGTCGCCCGAGCGCATGCGCGTCCCGGACCTGCCGGGCGGCGATGGCGATCCGCGTGAGGAGATCCACGATCCGGTCGACAATTCCTGGCAGGAGTTGCTGGCTCTGCTCGGCACCATCGAGCCGACCGAACTGATCGACCCGACGATCGGCGCCGAGCGGCTGCTCTACAGGCTGTTCCACGAGCATGGCGTGCGCGTCTTCGGCGGCGTTCCGGTCGCCGACCAGTGCTCGTGCTCCAGGGACAAGATCCGCGGCATCCTCGAGGGTTTTTCCGCCCAGGAGATCAAGGACAGCACCGAAGACGGCGGCATCCACGTCGCCTGCGAATTCTGTTCGAAGCAATATGATTTCGACCCGGCGGAATTTGCGGCCCAGTAGAGTAGAAACCACGCCTCACCGGTCGCTCCGCGGCCGGTGAGGCGAAATCAATTCACCGTCCGCCGCGTCCCCGGCAAGTCCAGCGAAAACGCCGGAATGGCGATGTCGAACGTCTCGCCCCGCTTGTTGCGCATCGTGTAATGCCCGACCATGATGCCGGACGGTGTCGAGAGCGGGCAACCGGACGTGTACTGGTAGCTGTCGCCGGGATTGAGTTCGGGCTGGTCGCCGACCACGCCGGGGCCGCGCACTTCCTCGACCCGGCCGGTGCCGTCGGTGATGTGCCAATAGCGCGACAGAAGCTGCACGAAATCGTCCGACTGATTGTCGATCGTTATCTGATAGCCCCAGACATAGCGGTTCTCCGAGGGATCCGAACGGTCCTCCAGATAGAACGGCCTGACCTGCACTTCGATGTTGCGCGTGACGGCGCTATACATAAGCGGCTCCAAAAAACGGTTCCAGCGGAACTTTCGGCGCTCCGTGCGGTTAGGTCAACCGATCGAAGCCTCCTCTGGCCGGCCTCGCGGGCAGGTGCCGACAAAGAATGTCATTTAAGTGACATATGACAATGATGGTGTGCGCGGACTGGTGACGCGCGACTCGGGCGCTCTGCTGAACTGTTGAAACCGGTCATCTTGCGGACCGGTTTTCCTGGAGTGACCGGATCTCGATGCAACTCACTCTCATAGCCGCCACGCTTTCAACCGTCCTCATCCTCTCGAATCTCGCCAGCATCGTGCTCGCCGTGTCGCGTCTGAGACGGCGTCGCACCATTGCGCCGCCGGCCGGCAAGCCGCGGCCGGTGTCGATCGTCGTGCCGTCGCGCGGCGTCGAGCCGTTCACGCAGGAGACGCTGGAGCGCGCCTTCTCGCTCGACTGGCCGCGCTATGAGCTGATTTTCTGCGTCGCCCATGCCGACGATCCGGTGATCAAATTGATAAACAGGACGATCGTCCGGTTTCCGAAAGTGCCGGCCTGGCTGCTTGTCGGCGATGACCGCATCAGCGCCAATCCGAAACTCAACAATTGCGTCAAGGGCTGGGAAGCGGCGCGGCACGACTGGGTCGTCCTGGCCGATTCCAACGTGCTGATGCCGAGGGACTACATCCAGCACCTGATGGCTGCCTGGCGGCCCGGCACCGGCCTTGTCTGCTCGACGCCGATCGGCTCGCGGCCGGCCGGCTTCTGGGCCGAGGTCGAATGCGCTTTCCTCAACACGCTGCAGGCGCGCTGGCAATATGCCGGTGAGGCGCTCGGCCTCGGCTTTGCCCAGGGCAAGAGCATGCTCTGGAACAAGCCGATGCTCGATGCCAATGGCGGCATCCGCGTGCTGGCCGCCGAGATCGCCGAGGATGCCGCTGCGACCAAGCTGGTGAACAGTCTCGGCCTGCGCGTCAATCTCGTCGCCGCCCCCTTCGAGCAGCCGCTTGGCCGGCGCTCGTTTGACGAGATCTGGTCGCGTCAGGCCCGTTGGGCGCGCCTGCGCCGCGTCACTTTCCCGCTGTTCTTCGCACCCGAAATCCTGACGGGCGCCGTGGTGCCGCTGGTGCTTGCGCTGATTGCAGCGGCAAGCGCCGGCTTCAGCCTCTGGGCAACCGCCCTTGCCGTGCTGGCGGCCTTCTATCTTCCGGAGTGCGCCCTGGCCTGGTCCAAGGGCTGGTACCTGTCGCCACGCATGGTCGCCGCGATCATGGCGCGCGACCTGATCCTGCCGGCGATGTGGGGGCGCGGTTGGCTCGGCGGCGCCGTCGACTGGCGCGGCAATGCGATGACCATCGGCACCAAGACGGCCGAGCTGGAAGAGACGCCGTCCGGCGCCTGAAGGCCTCCTACCTGGCCTTCAGCGCCTGCGCGATGTCCTCGAGCAGATCGTCGGCATCCTCCAGGCCAACCGACAGCCTGAGCGTGCCCGGCCCGATGCCGAGCTCGGCGCGCGCCTCGTCGCTGAGATTTTTGTGCGTCGTCGTCGCCGGGTGGGTGATCAGGCTCTTGGCGTCACCGAGATTGTTGGAGATCAGGACGATGTCGAGCGCGTTCTGCAAGGCGAAGGCCGCCTGCTTGCCGCCCTTGACGTCCAGGCAGATCAGCGTCGAGCCGCCCGACATCTGCTTCTTGACGATGTCGGCCTGCGGATGGTCGGCGCGGCCGGGATAGATGACGCGCGCGATTTCCGGCCGTTCGGCCAGAAAATCCGCGATCCGGCCGGCACTTTCCGTCTGCTGGCGTACGCGCAGCGGCAGCGTTTCCAGGCCCTTCAGCAGCGTCCAGGCGTTGAAAGGCGAAAGGCTTGGGCCGGTATGGCGGAAATAGTCGTGCAGGTTCTCGTCGATCCACTTCTTGTCCGACAGGATGACGCCGCCGAGACAGCGCCCCTGGCCGTCTATGTGCTTGGTCGCCGAATAGACGACGATATGGGCGCCGAGCTGCAAGGGCTTCTGCTGCAGGGGCGTGGCGAAGACATTGTCGACGATCAGCCTGGCGCCGATCGAATTGGCAAGCGAAGCGACAGCGGCGATATCGACCACTTCCAGCGTCGGATTGGTCGGGCTTTCCAGGAAGAACAGCTTGGTGTTCGGCTTGATCGCCTTTTCCCAGTTGGCGATGTCGGTGCCGTCGACCAGCGTCGCCTCGATGCCGTATCTCGGCGCCAGCGTCTCGACCACCCAGCGGCAGGAGCCGAACAGCGCACGCGCCGCCACGATATGGTCGCCGGCCTTGGCGCTGCACAGAAGGGCGGCCGTCACCGCGGCCATGCCCGACGCGGTGGCGCGCGCGTCTTCCGCACCTTCCAGCGCGCACATGCGCTTCTCGAACATGTCGACGGTCGGATTGGCGTAGCGCGAATAGATGAAACCCGGCTCTTCGCCCTTGAAACGGGCTTCGGCGGCTTGCGCCGTTTCGTAGACATAGCCTTGGGTGAGATAGATCGCTTCTGACGTTTCGCCGAAACCGGAACGCAGCGTTCCGCTGTGCACGAGTGCCGTCTGAGGCTTCCAGTTGCGCTTCTTGGTGCTCATCGCTTTTCTTCCAGACACAAAAAAACCGGCCGCGAAAGTCGCAACCGGTCCATACGGCCTTGCGGCCCGACGGTCCTTTAGCGACTTGTTTAACGTGGCTGCAAGCCGACCGGCCAAATCACCACGGGATAACGACCCTTTAGACCCGCACCGCGCTTGCGTCAATTGCCGGCTTCATTAAGAGGTTTGTACCAAGCAGGAGTGGAGCCTTGCGGCAGACAGGCATTCTTCCCGACCAGGACATATCGGCGCTGCTCCAGTCCGGCGCGCTGAAGTCGGCGCGTGCGCTCGACACCGACCAGATCCAGCCGGCCAGCCTCGATCTCAGGCTCGGCGACAAGGCCTGGCGGGTGCGCGCCTCCTTCCTGCCCGGCCCCAATCACAAGGTCTCGGAAAAGCTCGACCGGCTGCAGCTGCACGAGATCAATCTGGCCGAGGGCGCGGTGCTGGAGACCGGCTGCGTCTACATCGTGCCCCTGCTTGAAAGCCTGGCGCTGCCGGCGGACATTTCAGCCTCGGCCAATCCGAAGAGTTCGACCGGACGGCTCGACATCTTCACCCGCGTCATGACCGATCGCGGCCACGAGTTCGACAAGATCGCGGCCGGCTATCATGGCCCGCTCTTTCTGGAAGTCAGCCCGCGCACCTTCCCGATCGTCGTCCGCACCGGGTCGCGCCTGTCGCAGATCCGTTTCCGCACCGGCAATGCGCTGCTCTCCGAAGCCGAGTTGCACGACCTGCATCGCACGCAGATGCTTGTCGCCACCGAGCCGCCGAACATTTCCGGCGGCGGCATCGCGCTGTCGATCGACCTCAACGGCGATCAAAGCGGCTTGGTCGGCTATCGCGGCAAGCATCACACCGGCCTCGTCGATGTCGACAAGCGCGCGGCCCAGGAAGTCGTCGACTTCTGGGAACCGATCCACAAGAGCGGCGCCGGCGAACTGGTGCTCGACCCCGATGAATTCTACATCCTCGTCAGCCAGGAGGCGGTGCATGTGCCGCCGCTCTACGCCGCCGAGATGACGCCCTTCGATCCGCTGGTCGGCGAATTCCGCGTCCATTATGCCGGCTTCTTCGATCCGGGCTTCGGCCATTCCGCATCCGGCGGCACCGGCAGCCGGGCGGTGCTGGAAGTGCGCAGCCATGAAGTGCCGTTCATCCTCGACCACGGCCAGATCGTCGGCCGGCTGGTCTACGAGCATATGCTGAAGCGGCCGCAGGCGCTCTACGGCACCGATCTCGGCTCCAACTACCAGGCGCAGGGCCTGAAGCTGTCCAAGCATTTCCGCGCCGCGCGCTGACCCTCATTGCCCCAAGGCAAAATACTTGCCTGTACCGGCTCGCCATGCTTGGCTGCCTTGCCGCCCGTCAAGCTGGCGGCGTTCAAGGGGAACCAAGAAAATGCGATTTTCGAAATGGGTCATATCGGCGGCGGGCGCTGCCATGCTGGCAACACTGGCCGGCTCTCTGTCGGTGCAGGCGGCGGAGAAAATCAAGATCGGCACCGAGGGCGCCTATCCGCCGTTCAACACCATTACCGCCGACGGCAAGGTCGAAGGCTTCGACATCGACATCGCCAATGCGCTGTGCGCGCAGATGAAGGTCGAATGCGAGATCGTTACCCAGGACTGGGACGGCATCATTCCCGCTTTGCAGGCCAAGAAGTTCGACGCCATCATCGCCTCGATGAGCATCACCGAGGAGCGCAAGAAGCAGGTCGCCTTCACCAACAAATATTATACGACACCGCTGGCTCTGGTGGCGCCGAAGGACACCGATCTCACCTCGACCGAACCGGCGGCCCTTGCCGGCAAGACGGTCGGTGCCCAGGCTTCGACCACGCAGGCCGACTATGCCCAGAATGAATATGGCAAGGCGGGCGCGGAGGCCAAACTCTATCCCACCCAGGAAGAGGCGATCACCGACCTGACCAACGGTCGTCTTGACGCCGTGATCTCGGACAAGTTCGTGCTGATGGATTGGCTGAAGAAGGCAAGCGACGGCTGCTGCAAGCTGGTCGGCGACGTCAAGGGCACCGAGACCCAGGCCGGCATCGCCGTGCGCCTGGACGACACGGCCCTGCGCGACAAGCTCAACGCGGCCATCGACGCGATCGTTGCCGACGGCACCTACAAGAAGATCCAGGCCAAGTATTTCGACTTCGATATTTATTGAGGCAGAGGCGCCTTTTCCTTCTCCCCTTGTGGGAGAAGGTGTCGCCGGAGGCGACGGATGAGGGGTGTTCCAGGGAACGCCAACGTTTCACTCCGCTGGAACACCCCTCATCCGTCTCGGCGCTAACGCGCCGATCCACCTCCCACTTGGGGAGAAGGAAAAGGCGCGCTCTCAAAGCGCCTTCACAGCCACCTTCACCGGCTGCTCGATCTCGAGCGGGTTGCGCAGCGGCAGGCCGAAATCCCCGGCCTCGATCTCGAAGACATCGCCGGCCTCGGTCGTGATGCCGTCGGCGAAGGACAGCGTCGCCGTGCCGAACATGTGCACATGCACGTCACCCGGCTGGCGGAAGGCCGCGTATTTGAAATGATGATGTTCGAGATTGGCGATGGTGTGCGACATGTTCGCTTCGCCGGACAGGAACGGCTTTTCCCACAGCACCTCGCTGTCGCGCACGATGCGCGAGGTGCCGCGGATGTCGGACGGCAGGTCGCCGATCAGGATCTCCGGCCCGAACGAGGCGTTGCGCAGCTTGGAATGCGCGAGGAACAGATAGTTCACGCGCTCGGTGACGTGGTCGGAAAACTCGTTCGACAGCGTGAAGCCGACGCGGAAAGGTGCGCCGTCGTCGCCGATGACGTAGATGCCGGCGACCTCGGGCTCTTCGCCGGCGTCCTTGGCAAAGGCCGGTGACAGGAGTGCGGCGCCTGGTGCCACCGCCATCGTGCCGTTGCCTTTGTAGAACCATTCCGGCTGCACGCCGATCTGGCCTTTCGCCGGCTTGCCGCCCTCCAGCCCCATGCGGAACATCTTCATGGAATCGGTGAGCTGCTCCTCGCCGTCGGCGCTCAGCTTCTTGTGCATGGAATCGCGCGTCGCGGCGGAGCCGAGATGCGTCAGCCCGGTGCCGGTCAGGTGCAGATGCGCCGGATCGGGGTGATTGATCGGCGACAGCAGCCGCCCCTTCTTGTAAGCGGCCTCGAGATCGACCGTCTCGCCAAGCCCCTTGCGTTCGATCAGCGCGACGAGGCCGACGCCGGTGCGGGCGGCCTCCATCGCCAGCGAATAGACGCTGCGGGCGCCATTGATGATCCGGGTCTTGCCGCCATTGCGGGCGACGACGCGGATGGTCTCGGCGTCGTCAAGGATCTGGGAGATCAGCATGATGAATCCTCTCTCATTTGCCTTGGCAGGGCTGCCAAAACGGCAAACCTTGCTCAGCGCGGCCGGGACCTCGTCCATGCCACGGTTTAAATTCTCAGTTCGGATTGCGCTCGCGGGCCTGGTCCCTCAGGGACTTCTGTTACCGGCGGGTTGCCGGCAGCGTCGCGATCGTATGCCTCCTGCTTTCCTCGATCAGAGCAGTTCACCGTTTCACGGAAACGGCGAACCGCTCTAACTCATTGTCTTGGCGCAATTCCGGGCGGAAAACCGTTTCACACTTTTCCTGGAATTGCTCTTAAGTCCGTTCAAGCCTTGTTCTTGTTGTAGACGTCGAAGATCACGGCGCCGAGCAGCACCAGGCCTTTGACCACCTGCTGCCAGTCGACATTGACGCCCATGATCGACATGCCGTTGTTCATCACGCCCATGATGAAGCCGCCGACCACCGCGCCGATGACCTGACCGACGCCGCCCATCGCCGAGGCGCCGCCGATGAAGACGGCGGCGATGACGTCGAGCTCGCTGCCGAGGCCCGCGGCCGGCACCGCCTGTCCCAGTCGCGCCGCGATGATCAGGCCGCCGAGCGCCGACAGCACGCCCATATTGATGAACACCATCAGCGTCAGCCGCTCGGTGTTGATGCCTGACAGCTGCGCGGCCTTGGCATTGCCGCCCATGGCGTAGATACGGCGGCCGATGGTCATGCGCTTGGTGACGAAGACGAACAGCGAGATCAGCACGCCCATGACGAGCAGCACGACCGGCAGGCCTCTGTAGCTGGCGAACTCATAGACCAGGAACAGCGCCAGGGCGCTGGCGACCAGCGTCTTGACGACGAACAGGGCAAAGGGCTCGGCCTCATAGCCATGGCGTTCGCGCTTGCGACGCGTCCTCACCCCGAAATAGGCATAGGCCAGCACGGCGATCAGGCCCAGCACGATCGTCGTCATGTGCAGCGTCAGGCCGCTGCCCATGATGGTCTTGCCGGCCGCGTTCACCGTCGGCGGGATCAGCGTCAGCGGGCCGATGACATCCGGGATGAAGCCCGAGCTGAGCATTTTGAAGTCGTCGGGAAGCGGACCGACCGAGGATCCGCCGCCCAGCAGCGCCTGGCAGATGCCGCGGAAGATCAGCATGCCGGCCAGTGTCACGATGAAGCTCGGTATTCTGTGATAGGCGATCCAGTAGCCTTGCGCCGCCCCGATCAGGCCGCCCACGACGAGGCAGATGATCGAAACCACCAGCGGATTGCTGAGCGGTCCAAGTTGCCAGATGACCATCATGTTTGCCGCCAGCGCGCCGATGAAACCGGCGACCGATCCGACGCTGAGGTCGATATAGCCGGAAACGATCACCAGCAGCATGCCCAGCGCCATCACGATGATGAACGAGTTCTGCTGCACCAGGTTGCTCAGGTTCACCGGCTTGAACAGCGTTCCCGACGTGGTGAACTGGAAAAACAGCATGATGACGATC
>NZ_RZPF01001060.1:0-1464 GCF_004022735.1 Mesorhizobium sp. M7A.F.Ca.AU.001.01.1.1 | reverse complement strand
CGAGTTCGTCGATCGCGACGTCTCGGCCAAGGGCGCCGGCGACCGCGCTCGCATCGAGGCCGAAAGCGCTGATGCGGACGCCGCAGCCGCATAAGGCTCGGTTTTCCCAAATGAGTTCAAAGGGGCCTGCGGGCCCCTTTTTGTTTTCTGAAAGCAGCAAACCGCGCCGGAATCCGATTTCCGGGCATGCCCCTGGGGTTTTGGCCCAAAATAGTCGGATTTCAGCGGCTTAGCCTTTCATTTTGCACAATCGTCGGGACAATGCCCCCGAACTTGCCTTGGAGGATTCGCGAATGCGCGCCAGAAGACTGCCCTTTGTTCTGCTTTTCGCCATCATGGCGTTTGCGGCCGCACCGGTGGTCAGGCAGGCATTGGCCGAGGAGACCAAGACCGATCCCGGCCTGTCCGATGTGCTGACCGACCTGCTGCATGGCGTCGAGGGCGAGAACGCGACGTCCGGTCCCGACAAGCGCGTGCCGTTCGGCCGCGAGGAGGTGCAGCTGTCGTTTGCGCCGCTGGTCAAGCAGACGGCGCCGGCGGTGGTCAACGTCTATGCCTCGCAGACCGCCAAGGTGACATCGCCTTTCGACGGTGATCCGTTCTTCGAGGAATTCTTCGGCCGCTCGCAGCCGCGTGCGCAGTCTTCACTGGGTTCCGGCGTGCTGGTCGATCCGACCGGCGTCGTGGTCACCAATTACCACGTCATCAAGGATGCCGACCGGGTCAAGGTGGCGACCGCTGATGGGCGTGAGTTCGACAGCAAGGTGCTGCTCAAGGACGAGACTCTCGACCTTGCCGTGCTCAAGATCACCTCGGACAAGCCGTTTCCGGTCATTGCCATCGGCGATTCCGACGCGCTCGAGGTCGGCGACCTGCTGCTGGCCATCGGCAACCCTTTCGGCGTCGGCCAGACCACCACCAGCGGCATCGTCTCGGCACTGGCCCGCAGCCATATCGGCGTCTCCGATTCCAGCTTCTTCATCCAGACCGACGCCGCCATCAATCCCGGCAATTCCGGCGGCGCGCTGATCAACATGGGCGGCCAGCTGGTCGGCATCAACACGGCCATCTACAGCCGCAGCGGTGGTTCGATCGGCATCGGCTTCGCCATTCCCTCGAACATGGTTCGCGCCTTTGCCGACGCGGCCAAGGCCGGGCTCGACTTCTTCGAACGGCCCTATATCGGCGCCGAGTTCGAAGCGGTGACGCCGCAGATCGCAGAATCGCTCGGCATGGAGAAGCCGACCGGTGCGCTGGTCTCGTCGGTCGAGGCGACCGGACCGGCCGCCAAGGCAGGGCTCAAGCCCGGCGACGTGGTGCTGCAGCTCAACGGCAAGCCGGTCGAGAGCATCGAAGCGCTGGACTACCGGATGGCGACGCTGTCGATCGGCACCACCGCCAATTTCGCGGTTCTGACCAAGGGCCAGCAGGCGGCGATGGATATCGCGCTGGAGCGTGCTCCGG
>NZ_RZPF01001059.1:0-1472 GCF_004022735.1 Mesorhizobium sp. M7A.F.Ca.AU.001.01.1.1 | reverse complement strand
ATCGCTGCCCAATCATGTGCGCGGAAGCCGTCTGGTGGCGGTGCCACCGCCGCATTATTTCCGACTACCTGCTCGGAGAAGGCGAACGCGTCATGCATACTCTTGGGGCCGGTCATGCCGAGGAGGCCAGCCTGACGCCAGGCGCTGTGTGCGCGATGATGGAACGATCGTTTATCCCGGGAGCATCTCCTCGGGACGCAAGCATGGATCATTGCAAGATCGCGGCCATGGCGATCGCCAGGCGTTGAAAAGCCTTCCACGCCAGGCACAGGGTCTGGCGGAACAAGCTGTGACCTCGAAGGTTGGGTCACGCAGACAGCTTCTAAGGCACGCGAATGGCGTTGGACAGAGACGAGGCGAAACTAGCGGCCGGATTGTCCGTCGCTGCATTAGCGGCACTAGCGGGATACAACGCCATCCGCGCCAAACGTGCGATCGCCAGCCTGACATGCGGACGTATGATGGCAATTGATGGTCTGCGCCTGCATTTTATCGAAGCCGGAACCGGCATGCCGCTGCTTCTCCTGCATGGCAATGGATCCATGGCGGAGGATTTCAAGTCGAGCGGCGTCTTCGATGAGGCGGCAAAGACCTACCGGGTGCTCGCATTTGACCGTCCCGGCTTTGGGCGAAGCTCACGTTCGCGCACCCGGCGCTGGTCCGCTTGCGACCAAGCCGACCTCATACATGCCGCCGCCGGCAGATTGGGTATTAAGAAATATCTCGTCCTTGGACATTCCTGGGGAGCCTGGATCGCCCTCGAGTTGGCGCGCAGGCATTCTTCATCGGTCGCCGGCATTGTGCTTGTCTCAGGCTATTACTATCCGCCACCGCGGCTGGATCTTGCACTGGCCGCACTCCCGGCATTGCCGGTGATCGGAACGGGGTTTCGCCACACCTTGTTGCCGCTGCTTGTGAGGCTTGCCTGGCCTTGGGCAATGGAAAAGATATTTCGACCCGCTATGATCGCCAGCGACTTCGCCGCATCCGCCAAGGATGCCGCCAGCCGCCCTTCCCAACTGCGGGCGGTTTGTTCGGAGTCAGCATCTATGCTGGCCGCGGCCCTGTCGAAGAAGGCCAGCTATAAGGACATTTCCGTACCGACCGGCATCCTGGCGGGATCTGGAGACCGGTTGTTCGATGCGGAACGGCATGCACGGCGCCTGCATGCCGAAGTTGGTGGGTCTCTCCTCGAGGTGATTCCGGGCGCTGGCCATATGGTTCATCAGAGCGCCCCGCAGGCAGTAGTCGGTATGGTGCACACGATTTCAGCACGGCACGCCCTTTCCCAATCGGGCCGTCGGCAGCGACGTAAGCTGCGTGCCGACGAGTTCAAGCTAGGTCCGGCTCCGCAAATGTTCCAGGCGGGCGACAAGTGACGCCGCTTGCACGAGATCGTCGTTCAAACGAGCTTTTCAAATGAGCGACCAACGTCCAGCCAACATGCAGTCGGTGCTCCACCAGAACATAGA
>NZ_RZPF01001058.1:0-1476 GCF_004022735.1 Mesorhizobium sp. M7A.F.Ca.AU.001.01.1.1 | reverse complement strand
CCAGCATGGTGCGGTCGCCGACGCGCAGGCAGATCGTCTTGGCGATCTGCGCCGGCAGCACGCCATGCGCCTCGGCCGCCAGGGTCACCGTCGCCGAGCTCGCCTCCGTGACGATGACATCGATGTCGGGCGCGTGGGTGGCAAAGAACGCACGAACGGAGTCCAGGCTCATATCGAAAAACCCATGGTTCAAAAACTTGAAGGACGGCGGATTGCTGTCCAGCAGCCGGGGCCGCCGCGCATATAAGCACGCGCGGCATACAAATCGGCAAGCGCCAGGCTGAAGCAGACGCTGCGGCAGGTACAAAGAAACCCGCCAAGAGGGCCTTGGCGGGTTCTCTGGAATGCCTGGTGCGGGGTCTACGCCAGCGATCGACCTTGCGCCGGCGTCGGCGCAGCCGGGGTGATCAGAGCCTCCTGGGGAAGGTGAAGCGCGGACACAATACGACGCAGCTTCGACGGATCGGTCACTCTGCCGCTTTCGATATCCTCAATCTCGTCCACCGCCAGGCCGCATGTCAGGGAAAGCTCTTCCACGCTGTAACCGCGGGTCTCCCGCATCGCTCTGAGGGTGTTGTAATCTGGCCCGCTCCCGTTGGTTGCCGGTTCGGAGTGGGGTTCGCTTTTCGCATTATGGGGCATTGGCAACTCCATGACTGAAAGAGTTTGATCAAATGAGGAGTGTTGCCTGAGACGGTCGGGAAGATGCCCTCTCACTGGTGATTTGCCAAGGGCCAAAATGGCCGTCACGGGATCGTGAACCGGGTGCCTGGCGCGGCCTCTGGCGCACACGTCGCGATCAAGTTGTTTTGAAGGCCTGATTGGCCTTTTGCCGGCAGTTTCGCCGCGCCCATTCGTTATCTCCGGGTCGCTGGCGCGAAACCATCCGGTTCCAGCCAGTTCTTTCCCGGAAGGATTTTTTGCAATGAACTTGAAGACAGTCATGGTCGTGCTCGGCACGATTTCCAGCCTTTCCGTCGCCGGCGCGGGCGCCGCCCAAGCCGCAGGCGCGCTTCGTGTGCGCGGCACGGTGGTCAGTTTTAAGCCCACGCTGCTCACCGTGAAAACCCGCCAGGGCGATACCGACGCGATCAAGCTCAAGGCCGGCTGGAAGATCTCGGGCGTCGCCAACGCCTCGGCAACGGACATCAAGCAGGGCGATTTCCTCGGCATTGCCTCCGTATCGAAAGCGGATGGCGGCAGCGGCGCCCTGGAGGTGGTGGTCTTCCCGGCCGCGCTGAAAGGCACCGGCGAGGGTGACCGCCCCTGGGACCTGCAGCCAAACAGCCGGATGACCAACGGCACCGTCGCCGACGTTACCGATATAAGCGGGCGATCCGTCACGCTGACCTATGACAATGGCCAGACCAAGAAGATTTCGATTCCCGACACCACCCCTGTCGTCACCTTCGCGCCGGCGACGCCGAGCGACCTCAAGCCGGGTGCGACGGTCTTTGTCACCGCAGAGCGGGGTAG
>NZ_RZPF01001057.1:0-1482 GCF_004022735.1 Mesorhizobium sp. M7A.F.Ca.AU.001.01.1.1 | reverse complement strand
GTGTTCGGGCGCGAGGTTCGCGCCATAGGCGGTGGGGAACGTGTCGCCATTCTAACGGGCATTCAGGTCGCGCGCGTGAAAATCTATATGTATGTGCTTCTCGGTGCCTTGTGCGGCATTGCCGGCTTGCTACAAGCCGCGCGCGCCATGGCCGCCACCGCCCAACTCGGGGAGGGGCTTGAACTGGACGTCATAGCCGCGGTGGTCGTCGGCGGAACACCATTGACTGGAGGCGTAGGCAGTGTTGTCGGTACCATGCTGGGCGTTTTGATCATCACTCTGCTTTCCAACGGCATGAACATGGCCGGTGTCGATCCGTACCTTCAGAATATCGTCAAGGGTACGGTTTTGGTCTGCGCCGTATTCGTGACCATTGATCGCAAGAAGATCGGCATCATCAAGTGAGCGGAAGCGTCGACATGCGGTTGGGGGAGATCTTGCGCCTTCTTAGCGGATCTTCGCGCACTCGACGTTGTATATCCAGTCTGCGGCAGTTCGTTTCACGGCCTCTCGATGGACGCTGACCGGGCCTGTGAATAGACTGCCACTGCGATCAGGGTCAGCAGGCCGATGAACCAATATTGCCAGGCTTGCGACAGGCCCAGGAAAACCATCGATGAATTGACTTCCTGGATCAGGACGGCGCCAAGCAGCACGCCGATGAAACTGCCGCGTCCGCCAAAGAGACTGGCTCCGCCGAGGACCACTGCGGCAATGCTGCCCAGCGTGTATTCGATGCCCTGATTGGGATCGCCGATGCCGAGCTGCGCCACCACCATCATGCCCCCAAGCGCTGTGAGCAAGCTGCAGGCGATGAACGCGCCGACGACGGTCCAGCCTGTGCGCACACCAATATGCGCCGCTGCCTTCTCGTTAGAGCCAACGGCGCGCAAGCTCATTCCCCAACGGCTGTAGCGCAAACCGACTTCGAGGATGATTGCCAGGACCAGCGCGACGATGAACACGACCGGAATGCTACCGATTGTGGCTTTGATGGTATCCATGACGGTGGCGCTGATGGCTCCATCGGGATAGGGCCGCAGCAACACCGAGATGCCCTGAATGATGATGTAAACCCCTAGCGTCGCGGCGACGGAGGTGAAGTTCCCGAACCGAACCAAGGTCCCGCTGGTCAGGCCGACGAGGGCTGCGGCGCCAAACACGGCCAACACGCCAACGATTATCGTTCCCATGCCGGCACCTTCATTCAAAAAGAATGACGCGATGACGAGGCTCAAGCCGATCAACGGTCCGACCGACAGATCGATCCTGCCGGTGAACACTGCGCACATCTGGCCAAAGGAGACGAACGCCAGTGCTGCGGAAAGGAACAGGATCTTCTCGATGTTGAAGCCTGAGACGAAACGAATGTTGTGGCCAGACGCTACCAGGCCCAGCAACACGATTAGCCCGGCAAGCACGAAGCTTGGAACATAGTCGCCGGCGGCAACCATTCGCAGCCAAGAGCGCGTAGTGCCGGAT